>JAKSMF010000160.1 GCA_024400775.1 Bacteroidales bacterium
CCGTGAATGTGAGTAGAGAGGTTCGCGCCTTTCTTTTTGCCCGATTGGATGATTGATAGTGATGCGAAAAACTATCAATCGTATGGCAGGAAATAGTAATTTACACGCCGCCAATAAGGCGAAAAAAGATGAGTTTTACACGCAACTTGTCGATATTACTAACGAACTAAAACACTATCGCCAGCATTTTGCAGGCAAAACGGTGTTCTGCAACTGCGATGACCCATACGAAAGCAATTTTTTCAAATATTTTGCTCTCAATTTTAATGTACTTGGATTGAAAAAGCTGATTGCCACTTGCTACGACGCTTCGCCTGTGGCAGACACTCAAATGAGTCTTTTCGAGGCAGATGAACCCGACGGTAAGCAGCAGAAAACCCGCGTGCCGCACAAAATCGTGATTACCGAAGTGGCGGATGCGAACGGTGACGGAGCCACCGACCTCGCTGATGTGGAATGGCTGATCAAGAACGACAAGAATGTGCTAACCACACTCAAAGGCAATGGCGATTTCCGCTCTGAAGAATGTGTTGAATTGCTGAAAGAAGCCGATATTGTGGTTACAAATCCGCCGTTTTCGCTCTTCCGTGAATATGTGGCACAACTTGTACAATATGGAAAAAGTTTTCTGATAATGGGAAATCAAAATGCTATCACGTACAAAGAAGTTTTCAAACTGATTAAGGAGAACAAAATCTGGTTAGGGAGTTGTCTGTCGTATAGTGCGTTTCAAGTTCCTGCCGATTATGAAGAAAAAAGCACTCGTTTTTGGATTGATGAAACGGGACAGAAATGGCGCTCTATGGGAAATGTTTGTTGGTTTACCAATCTTGATGTAAAAAAACGTCACGAGAAACTTGATTTGTACAAGAACTATTCGCCCGAAGAATATCCGAAATACGACAATTACGATGCCATCAACGTGGACAAAACCGCCGAAATTCCTTGCGATTACAACGGTGTAATGGGGGTGCCGATTACTTTTTTGGATAAGTATAATCCTGAGCAGTTCGAAATAATAAAATTTCGAAAAGGCAATGATGAAAAAGATTTGTCAATAAATAGCAAATGTCCCTATTTTAGAATTTTAATCCGTAAAAAACAATAATAAAAAATGGAAATAGAATTAACTCCCATCCGCATAGGGGATTTGTATGCGGGATTCAGCAATAGTGAAGAAGAAGGCGTGTTCGGCTACGGCGGCAAACTGAATATCCGCCCCAAATACCAGCGCGAATTTGTGTACAACGACAAACAGCAAAAAGCCGTGATAGAGAGTATCCGCAAAGGGTTTCCTCTCAACGTAATGTATTGGGTGGAAAATGAGGACGGTACCTACGAACTGCTTGACGGGCAGCAACGCACCATGAGTATCTGCGAATTTTTGAGCGGCAACCTCATCGTAGATTGGAACGGAACACTTAAAAGCGGTGAAAACCTTACTCCCGACGAACGCCGAAACTTTGAGAATTACCAACTGATGGTTTACATTTGCCGTAACGGCACCGATAGCGAAAAACTCGAATGGTTTCGCACCATCAATATTGCGGGAGAAAAACTTACTGAACAGGAAATTCGCAATGCCGTGTATTGTGGCAGTTGGGTAACAGCCGCCAAACGCAAATTCAGCAAAACAGGTTGCGTGGCCTACAAAATAGGTAGCGATTATATGAGCGGTTCGCCCATTCGCCAAGATTATCTGGAAACTGCCATTTCGTGGTTCAACAACGGCAAGATTGAAGAATATATGGCTGAACATCAGCACGATGCCAATGCCGACGATTTGTGGCTGTATTTCCAAAACGTAATCAACTGGGTAAAAGCAAAATTTCCAAAAAAGCGCAAGGAAATGAAACAAGTGGCTTGGGGCGAACTTTACAACAAGCACAAAGACGATGTTTTGGATGCCATCGATTTGGAAAAGAAAGTCTCTGCTCTGATGAAAGACAGCGACGTGCAGAAGAAATCAGGCATTTATCCCTACGTCCTTGATGGCGATGAACATCATCTCGGCATCCGCACCTTCGACGACAACACCAAGCGCGAAATCTATGAAAGACAGGAAGGCATCTGCAAAATCTGCGGCAATCATTTCGAAATCGAGCAGATGGAGGCCGACCACATCACGCCGTGGTGCGACGGCGGCCGAACCGTCGCCGAAAACTGTCAGATGCTATGCCGCGAGTGCAACCGCCGGAAGAGCGGGAAATAAACGAGAGTTGTGCAAGAGTGGTGTGAGAATTGTGGGGAACGCATTGAAATGCGTCGGGAAAACCTGGCTGCTCGCGACGCGCAAGAAGTCGGAGGCAGTAAGCAGTAAGCAAATTCCTAACTCCTAACTATTTCCGCATCCAGATCACGGTCTCTCCGTCGTTGAAGAATCCCGGAGCAATCTCTTGAATGCGCGGGGAGTGCAGGTGCCAGCGGATGGCCTCTTTCAACGCTGTGCCGCGGTTGCAACCGTGAATAACCACGATTTTTTCGACGGCTGACGGCGCTTTCGTTATTTCAGCACGCGCTTTGACTAATGCTTCGTCAACCGTAAGTCCGTGGATGTCAATGCGTATGGAGGTGTTCGTGGGACGGGCCATTT
>JAKSMF010000161.1 GCA_024400775.1 Bacteroidales bacterium
CCATACACACAAAGAATACGAGGATTTGGTTCGCAGACGTATCGAGCCATTCGATGATGTTCCGATTATCTTCACTTCTGTGATTAACAAACAGCGTATTTATAAGGTATTGGAAACGGCGGTACAGATTCACAAAAACCGTCAGCTTCGAATCCCTACTTCCGAACTGAACGACTACTTGCTGCCGATTATCCAAAACACTCCGCCGCCAATTTATCGCGACAAACTGGTACGCATAAAATTTGTCACGCAGTTGCCGACGGCTGTTCCTTCGTTCGCCTTCTTCTGCAACCTTCCGCAGTATGTACGCGACAGCTACAAGCGCTTTTTGGAAAATCGTATTCGCGAACATTGGAATTTCCAAGGTGTGCCGATTGAGATCTATTTCCGTCAAAAATAGGTTATGACAATTCCTGCGCTTCCCGTTTCCGCTCGTGCGTTCATCCCGCAACAACCGCCTATCGTTATGATAGACAATATTTTAGTATGTGAAGAAGAACGTTTTGTGACGAATTTTCTTATCCGTTTTGACAATGTGTTTGTAGAAAATGGCCGTATGCGTGAGTCGGGGTTGATGGAGAATATTGCGCAGACGTGTGCGGCGAGGGTCGGGTTTTGTGCGGCAGATCAGAAGGTGCCGCGTGGCGTTATCGGTGGTATCAGTCGTTTCGAGTTGCAACAATTGCCGAACGTGGGCGAAACGCTGACGACAACCATTCGTGTGGTAGCCGGCGTTGCCAGCGCTCTTGTGGTGGATGCGGAGGTGTATGTGGGTAAAAAAGCTATCGCCGCCTGCAGTATGAAAGTCTTTATTACGGAGGATTGATAATGGAAAACGTAACACTTTCGGCTGAAAAAGTCATCGATATCCGCTTTAATGAGGTGGATTCTATGGGTATTGTCTGGCACGGCAATTATGCCAAATATTTTGAAGATGCCCGTGAGGCTTTCGGCAAAAAGTATGGTTTGGAGTATCTTCGTATCTATCATCACGGCTATTTTGCACCGTTGGTGGAGTTGCATTTCAACTACAAGCGTCCGTTGCAGTACCAGCGTCAGGCGCGTGTGGTGGTGACCTACCGGCCTTCGAATGCGGCGAAAATCATTTTTGATTACGAAATCTTCGATTTGGAAACGGGTGACCTTGCCGCTACTGGCCATTCGGTTCAGGTCTTTGTCGATTTAAACCGGCAACTTGTTTTGCAAATGCCTGATTTTTATGATGTTTGGAAGAAAAAGAACGGTATGAAATAATTTTTTTCACTTCATGCAATTTAGTGTTTGGAATTGCGTTTTAAGATAAATTTAAAACTTAAAAGCCATGTCAAACATTAACAAAATCATTATCAGCTGCATTCTTGGCCTCTGTTTTGTGGGCGGTGCATTAGCATTAGGATTGTCATTTTTCAAAGCCAAAGCACCGGTCCGTACCGTGTCGGTCGTCGGTATGGCGTCGCGCGACTTTCAGTCCGACCTCATCGTTCAGACTTTCACTTATTCCGTTTTAGATATGGATATGAAGTCTGGCTATGAAAAAATCAAGCATGAGAATGAGGTGGTAAAAAAATTCTTGCAGGATAACGGTATTGATATGAAGGATGTTACCTTCAAAACTGTCAGCACCAACCGCGAAGAAGAATACGTTTACGATCGTGCCACCGAACGCAGTCATTATGAGTTTGTGGGCTATCGCCTGACGCAGAGTGTGCGCATTGAATCGAAGAACATTTCTGCCATCGAGAAACTCAATCTGGCAGATTTGATGAGTGAAGATATTAATGTCGATATCAGCAATCCGAGTTATTATTACACCAAGTTGGCAGATTTAAAAATTGCCATGTTGGCGGATGCGACGAAAGACGCGCAGAATCGTGCCAACACCATTGTCAAGAATGCAGGTGGCAAGTTGGGCGGTCTGAAAACCAGCAACATGGGCGTTTTCCAGATTACGGCTCCAAACTCCAACGATGAGGATTACGAGTGGGGTGGTGCATTCAACACTACTTCCAAAAACAAACGCGTAAGTATCACCATGCGTTTAACTTACTACGTAAAGTAGTTAGAAGTAAACAGCTATCCTTGATACAGACTGCTAAATAGAAGGCGTTAAGAAGTGAAGAAACACTCTTCACTTCTTAACGCCTTCTATTTTTAGTTCCGAAAATTGAGAATCAAGGCGGAGGTTAAGCACATCTTATTTCGTGACTTCCCCGGTGGGGCTGGCATTACCGTTTTTGGATGTGTATGCTACCTCATTTAGTGAAAAATCATAGTAGAGGTTGCAGTTCTTCCACACTAAGGCCAGTTGCTTGAGCCACGTCGTCTAATGGGATGCCCATCCTTAAGAGATTTCTGGCGGTCTCGAGCAGGCGTTGTCGTCCTTCTTCTCTTCCTTTCTCCATTCCTTTCACCATTCCTTCTTTCAAGCCTTTCTCCATACCTTTTTCCAGGCCTTCCGCGAATCCGATTTTGTGGTTGTCTT
>JAKSMF010000162.1 GCA_024400775.1 Bacteroidales bacterium
AAATCCGCGGTTACAAGCCCGGAAGATTCTCGTTCAATGTCGTCGGCGGGCGCTGCGAGGAGTGCAAAGGCGGCGGAGTAAAGGCAATTGAGATGAACTTTCTGCCAGATGTTTACGTCACTTGCGATGCCTGTGGTGGGAAACGCTACAACGACGAAACATTGGAAGTGCGTTTCAAAGGAAAATCCATCAATGATGTATTGGAAATGGACATCGAAACCGCTGTCGGTTTCTTTGAAAACATACCCGCCATTGCCGACAAGTTAAGAACGCTATGTGATGTCGGGTTAGGCTACATCAAACTCGGACAACCCTCAACGACACTCTCTGGTGGTGAAGCGCAGCGCATCAAGTTGGCCGCCGAACTGTCGAAAAAAGACACCGGCAACACCTTCTACATTTTGGATGAGCCTACAACGGGATTGCACTTCGAGGATATTGCGGTTTTGCTGGATGTCCTTAACAAACTGGTAGAAAAAGGGAATACCGTTTTGGTTATCGAACACAATATGGACGTCATCAAAATGGCGGATTGGGTTATCGACTTAGGTCCTGAAGGAGGTCGGGCAGGCGGGAAAATCATTGCCGAAGGCACGCCCGAAGACATCATTCGGTACAAGCAAGGACATACGGCCAAGTATCTAAAAGCCGAACTGAAAAGAAGCTAAAAGTCGGAGCTGTAACCCGCAAGCCACTGGCTCTCAAATAGAAGCGACGAAACTAACAGAAAACGTGCTCTGTTTTCGTTAATTTTTCCACTGGAATGGCACAGGTTCAACCGTATAGCCTTTTTTACGCAAAAGTGCGATTACGCCCTTGACACCTCCCAGATGTGCGGCACCGACAGCGCAGAAAAGCGTGTGTTCCTTCGCGATTTTTTCGAAATTCTTGGCCATACCGACATTACGATCAATCAAGAAAATTTGGTTGAATTTTTTCGGCATACTCTCGTCATTGCTCAATACCAACATCGAATCCAAATCAAAGGCAAGATAAACGTTCAACAATTCCATTGATGAACTTTCACCATCGACCTGACTACTAGTATCATTGATTGCCATTGACAGCATTTTGATTTGTTCTTTCAATGAAATCGCATCAATCGCATCGATTTGTGTCTGATACTTCTCAACCCCATAACAAAGTTTTCCTGCTTCGCGTGCTTTCTTCAAAAAGAAAAGGTCTAGCGCATCGGCCTGCTCTCGAGAAAATTCCGACACCTGCATTGCCGACATCACAAAGAACGGTTTCATTGAATTCATCAAATAGGCGGTCACCCCGACTTTTGCTTTGCAAATGCTATCCAACTTCTGAAAGTCGCCGGCCGGAAGAAGATTCGACAAAAGCTTTCCCTCTGGCATATACATCGCACTCTTCAGTTCCTTGGGATCAATTTCGTCCATCAGAATTTCCATGGCAAACGCATCACAGGAATACAATGCTGTCAAGACTGTGGTATCAAACGAAAACACACGCTGATCTTGGATATGAAAGCTTCCATAAAGGTACGACGGTTCTTGCAAGCCATTGCCTGTTACCTTCCAAAGCAACGATTGTGAGAACAAATACGGCAACAAAAGGGCAAATGCTAAAGATAGTATGAGCTTTTTCATAAAAAGGTATTAATTGATTGGCAAAAATAGCAAAAAATCACGTATTTTTGCACCTTGAATTGTAAAGGTACAAAAATTTAAAATAGACCTTATGACTCCAGAAAGAATTCCTGTCAGACTCTATTCAGAAATCGGCCGTTTGAATGCCGTTTTATTGCACACTCCTGGTCCGGAAATCGAGGCCATGACCCCAGAAACCGCTCACGATGCCCTATACAGTGACATACTCAATCTGAACATCGTCAACAACGAATATCGTTATTTCAGAGGTGTATTTGATAAATGTACTCGCACATACCAAGTGATTGACGTGCTTTCAGAGATTTTATCTGACCCTAAAATTGCTGAAGAACTCGTACGCAAGAGCTGCCAGGTAGATGGCTGCGATTTTTTGGTTGACGAATTACTTTCCCACACGCCCGCAACATTAGCTGAAGAGCTCGTCAATGGTTTCCGTTATCGTGCGGGCAAAGATCCGCAACAATTTGAAGCCAGCCGATACATTTTGAAGCCATTGTACAATCTTTTTTTCACCCGTGATGCGGCTTCGTGCGTCCACGACCGCGTTCTCATCAACACGATGTCCTTCCAAGTTCGGAAACGTGAATCACTCATTTATCGCGCTATCTTCAACAACTTCTTCCACACCAATACATTTTGCGCACAAGATGCCAATCCCGATGCACGAACAGAGGGCGGCGACGTACAAATCGTAAGAGACGACCTACTTTGCGTCGGTTGTGGAATTCGCACAAACAAAGCAGGTATTGAATATTTGATGCAGGCCAACAGTCACAAGCCGAAATTTTCCATCATCGCTCAAGAACTTCCTTTAGCGCCAGACTCTTTCATTCACCTCGACATGGT
>JAKSMF010000163.1 GCA_024400775.1 Bacteroidales bacterium
GTAGCGCTTCGGACGGTAAAACAATGACCGCTCAAAGTACAAAAAGTAGTAAAACCTTCGTCCTCAGACCTTTGTAGTTGTCTTTGTCGTAGATCTTTGCCTGCTGTTTTGTGAGATTACAAGATGAAAAGGGTGCTCCGTTATTTTTTGAGCTTTTTGTCAATAGAATTCAAGCCTTCAATGGCTTTTTCAAAGTTTGTTTTCAACTGTAAGGCGCGGTTGTAGTCGGCGCGTGCTTGTTCGTATTGAGCAAGTTGCTCGTATGCTTCTCCGCGTGCTGCGTAGGCGTCAACAAATGCTTTGTCGCAGTCAATGGCTTTCGAGAAGTTGTTGGCTGCTGATTTGTAATTGCCTTCCTGCAGGTCGAAGTAACCGAGGTTGTAATAGGCGTTGGCGACATACGTGCCGCTTTTGATGATTGCGGTCATGTGTGTGAACTGCTCCTTGGCTTCATCTATACGTCCAAGGTCACGGTAAAACAGGCCAAGGTTATAATTGATTTCCTCGTTGTTCGGTTCGATGCGTAAAGCGTTCTGGTAGTGGTCGATTCCGATCGGGTCCAAATGTTTTTGGTAGAAATAGCCGAGTTCAAGATGTGCTTTTACTTCGGTGGGATCCTGATCGATAACCATTTGCAGACGGTGCAGATAGTTGGTGGTGTCGCCGCGTTCTTTGTAGCACATGGCTTCGATGAGGTAGGCCTTGGGGTTGTGCGGCTGGCGGGTGCGGGCTTCTTCCAACAATTTCAGACATTCATCGTAATAGGAGTGTACATTGTTGGCACGATAATAAAAAAGTTCGGCCAACTTCAGACGTACTTCATTGTTGTTCTCGTCAATTGAAAGCGCCTTTTGCAGATGTTCTTCGGAACTGTCGAAATCAGCGCGGGCATAGTCGATGTCGGCGTACAATACGTAGTATTTTGCCACGTGGTCGTTGAGTTTCACCGCCTTCAAGATGTCGGAGTATGCTTCTTGTACAAACTCGTGTTCGAACTGATATTTGGCACGGCGGTAATACAATTCCGCATCTTTAGGATGGGCTTTGATTTGGTCGGCAAAATAAGCCAATGAGTCGGTGACGACGACTTCACCGTTTTCGACTTGCTTTTGTTTGCAAGATGTAATAAGGCAGCAGCCCAAGACGACTGCTGCCATAAGGATGATTAGTTTTTTCATGCATTCAGGCTTTCGCGGATTTTGGCTTCGATTTCGTCGGCTAATTCGGGGTTGTCGGCGAGCGTCTGTTTGGCATTATCGCGGCCCTGGCCGATTTTGGTGTCGTTGTAAGAGAACCAAGCACCAGCTTTTTTGATGATGTTCTTTTCGACGGCGATGTCGATGATTTCGCCAATCTTAGAGATGCCTTCACCAAACATGATGTCGAATTCTGCGAAGCGGAATGGGGGAGCGACCTTGTTTTTCACTACCTTGACTTTCACGTGGTTGCCGGAAGCCATTTCACCGTCTTTGATTTGGGATTGACGGCGGATGTCGATACGGACGGAAGCGTAGAATTTGAGGGCGTTACCGCCGGTGGTGGTTTCGGGATTGCCGAACATCACACCGATTTTTTCACGCAGCTGGTTGATGAAGATGCAGCAGCATTTGGTTTTGCTGATGGTGGCGGTGAGTTTTCTCATGGCCTGAGACATCAGTCGGGCTTGCAGGCCCATCTTCGAATCGCCCATGTCGCCTTCGATTTCGCTCTTGGGTGTAAGGGCCGCGACGGAGTCGATGACGATGATGTCGATGGCGCCGGAGCGGATGAGGTTGTCGGCAATTTCCAATGCCTGTTCTCCGTTATCAGGTTGAGAAACAAGAAGTTCTGCGGTGTTGACGCCGAGCTTTTCCGCATAAAAACGGTCGAAAGCGTGTTCGGCATCGATGAATGCCGCGATACCGCCCTTCTTTTGCGTTTCCGCAATGGCGTGGATGGCCAGCGTCGTTTTACCGGAAGATTCCGGTCCGTATATTTCAATGATGCGTCCTTTCGGATAACCTCCGACACCAAGAGCGGCATCCAAACCAATCGAACCTGAGGAGATAACCTCCACGTTTTCGACAGCCGAGTCGCCTAACCGCATAATCGACCCCTTACCAAAGGATTTTTCGAGTTTTTCCAATGTGGAATTGAGCACTTTGAGTTTTTCAGCATTAACGTTTTCGTTTTCCATAATTATATCATTTAGAGTTAAGATTTAAAACGTGCAAAGGTACGTTAATTTTTTAAATTCACGGGGGACGATTCCCCCTTTTTTTCAACTTTTTCAAAAATTTTTTTATCTGATTTTATTTCAGTGAAATCCCGATTTTTCTCAGCGCCTTTTTAAACCTATTTAAAATAATAATGTCTTTGGCACGTTTTTTTTCTCACAAAAATCACCCATAT
>JAKSMF010000164.1 GCA_024400775.1 Bacteroidales bacterium
CGTATGTTGGAGATGCCAACAATAATAAGTATTGCTCATATTGTACAACTCTTCATTAATTACTAACCTTCAAAATCCAAAAAAAACATGAAAAAGTCAATCACTTTGATGTTGCTGTTCTTCGTGGCGCTATCTGGTTTTGCACAAGAGAAAACAAGACATTTCGAGTTAAGCGCCAACTCAAGCATTTTAACCCTTACCAATTACCCTGCCCTCTCGTTGTTTGAAGATAACACCCCATCATATTCCAACTACTCCCAAGGTGTTAATCTGGGATATGTGTTGGGAAAGAATGTGGTTGGCGTGCAGTTGCAGAGCATTGTATTCAACACATTCGCCACTGCTCTTGACGAAAGCGCACGATGCTTTTCCACAGGTCTATATGTCCGCCGTTACGAGCCTTTATCATCCAAGATAGAACTGTCGTTGGGACTGAACTTGGGGCTGAACTTGGTGCAGAACACATTCCGTAGCGACGACGCCTATTCCAGCAGCGAATGGAGAGATGGACTGAACTGCCAAACCGAGATAGGCCTCAACTACCGTTTTGGCAATGGTGCTTTCTTTGGTTTGTCGGCAGGATTCGACTTGGGAGGCAGTCTGAACCATGCCAATATCAGTATTCCCGCTGGATGGAACGACAACCCAAAGTCCAATTTCGGAGGCTACCGACTATCACTTACCTACGGCTTGAGGTTTTAGGCTCATATCAGACTAAAAATTCAAATGGAGAGAGGGTAATTTACTTTCTCTCTTTTTTTTATCCCTATGCGACTGCTGCAAGTGGCATACGTCTTCAGCCATGTGGCGATGATGGCAAAAAAGTCATTCAATCATAAATAATGTTAAATTTCTCTTCCTTGTCACACAATCCAAAAATTTTGCATCTAAATAAGTAGTAAAATCAAATAAGCCGAACTGTGCGAAATAAAATATAATGAACCTAACAACGTTTTTATTATGTAAAGGAATGAATAAAAATTAGATGTCGTATTCGCAGCAAGAAATAGCGTTCAACAACCTGATGGTGCGCAACAATGCTACCATTGTCCGCCTCTGCATGAAATATTGTGGTGGCAATGCTTTCTATTTCGATGAGTTACGGCAGGAATGCACACTTGCGATATGGGCGGAGTTCAAACGCTATGGCTTGAATCGCTTCCGTGGCGACAGCGCCGAATCAACTTGGATTAACCAAATCTCTTTCAATGCCATTGCCGTCTATTACCGCAATCATAAACCTCAAGAGTATCAATCCATCTGCGGACAATTTGCCCCAGACTATCTAACCGACAGCGAAAACAGGGACGACTGGAAACTGCTCGACGACCTCTTTGAACAACTGAACAACCGTGAACGCGTTATGTTCGACCACTTCCTCAACGAAGATTCCTACGCTACCATCGCCCACATCGAGGGCATCACCGAAGACAACGCCCGCAAACGCATGTCACGACTACTAAACAAATTGAAAATGTTAATCCACAAATAATTATTAACCAACCTCTTTCTTCCTTCTTTATCATAATTATTTGTATGGGGGGGGGTAAAATACTGATTATCAATGAAAAAAGAAAAAAAATCGCTGGGCTTTGTCCAGCAAAAGGAATGTGGACACGACCGTCCCATCACGGAGGGCGACATCCATCGGCTGCGTTCAGCGCAAAAACTGATGGATGAAGTCGCCTCGCGAATACCACCGTTATCCCCGGAGCAAATCCATTCGGTGGTTGAAAGCGACCGTCTTCCGCAGTTTGAGCTGCGCCGTCAGGCCGACCGCTACCTGCTCATCTTCTGTCTGCTCTTTCTCGCACTGGTGGCAAGCGTTTTGTTGCGCACCGCACCCGCAGGTA
>JAKSMF010000017.1 GCA_024400775.1 Bacteroidales bacterium
TGAGCGAGAACATTTTCCGCCTTTGGCGTGAAACATGAAATGCGCAGGAAATTTTGAGGAAATTAAAAGGAAATTTCTTTTTCATTCTACTTGTTTTCCCTCGTCCTTTGCCCTGCTTTGCCTGATTTTAATTTTCAATTTTCAATTTTCAATAAAAAAATAACGTAAAACATCACTAAAATCACTTGATTATCAATGATGATGACTCTGTCCTAAAAAGAAAATTCCGCTCAGCAAAAAAGCCGGGCAGAAAGTGACTTTCGATTATGGGGATTATGGGTATCGAAAACTTCAGTGCCAAACAGCGTAATTGACCGATTGTCTGCTTTCAACAGTGTGTAAATCACAAATTGATAATTAAAAGACAAGGCGAAAAGAATTTCCTTTTAATTTCTTCAAAATAAAAAAAACGAGCGCACAAAAAAACAATCCCGTCTGCCTGATGAGCGGACGGGATTGCAAGTAGTAGTATTGACTTCCAACTACATAACGATGTTCACAATTTTCTTAGGAACGATGATTACCTTTTTGGGAGCTTTTCCGTCAAGATATTTCTGGACATCGGGATCAGCCATGATGGCGGCTTCAATATCCTTAGGCTGCATATCAGCGGGGAAGACGCGCTGCAAACGCACTTTACCATTGAATGATACAGGATATTTGGCTTCGCTTTCCACGAGATAGCCGGCATCGAATTTCGGGAATTCGGCATCCACAATGCTGCCCGGGCGGCCCAAGAGGTGCCACAACTCTTCAGCGACGTGCGGCGCATAGGCGGCAATCAGAATCGCCAGCGGCTCCACAATCTTGCGCTTGTGACACTTCATATCCGTCAGCTCGTTCACCGCAATCATAAACGTACTGACCGCCGTGTTGAAGGAGAAACGTTCGTTGTCTTCTTCCACCTTCTTGATGGCCTTGTGCAGTGACTTGTACTCGTCACGCGTCGGCTCGTCATCATTGACGCAAAATTCGTTATCGGCGTCGTGGTACAATTTCCAGAATTTCTTCATGAAACGGAAAACGCCTTCAATGCCGTTAGTGTCCCACGGCTTCGATAACTCAATGGGGCCCAAGAACATTTCATACAGACGCAATGTGTCGGCACCGTATTTTTCCACCAAGTCATCAGGATTCTGCACGTTGTATTTCGACTTCGACATTTTTTCGACTTCCCAACCGCAAACGTATTTGTCTTCTTCCAAAACGAACTCAGCATCAACATATTCCGGACGCCATGCCTTGAATGCCTCAGTGTCCAAAACATCATTGTGAACGATGTTGACATCCACACGAATCGGCGTGGTTTCGTAGTTGTCCTTCAAGTTCAAGGAGACGAACTTGTTGGTTCCGTTGATACGATAAACAAAGTTGGTACGTCCCTGAATCATACCTTGGTTGATAAGTTTCTTGTAAGGTTCATCCTTGCAAACAATGCCCAGGTCGAAGAGGAATTTGTTCCAGAAACGGGAGTAAATGAGGTGACCGGTAGCATGTTCGGAACCGCCGACATAGAGATCGACATTTTCCCAATACTGGTTTTTATCTTTGGAAATGAATTCGTTATCGTTGTGCGGGTCCATATAGCGGAGGTAGTATCCACTGGAACCGGCGAAACCGGGCATAGTGTTGTATTCACGGGTGTAGCCGTCTGACGTCTTCCAGTTGGCGGCACGTGCCAACGGCGGATCGCCTGCTTCGGTAGGCTTGTATTCGTCAATTTCGGGCAAAATCACCGGTAGCTGTTCTTCGGGCACCATATAGGGAACTCCATTTTTATAATAAACCGGGAAGGGTTCGCCCCAGTAACGCTGACGGCTGAAAATCGCATCACGCAGTCTATAATTCACTGTACCATAACCGATTCCCATTTCTTTCACCTTCTCAATGATGCACTTTCCAGCTTCTTTCACCTTCATCCCGTTGATGAAGTCGGAGTTGACGACGATGCCGTCTTTGGTTTCAAAGGCCTCTTTTTCAATGTCGCCGCCGGCAATCACTTCACGAATCGGCAGATTGAAATGTTTGGCGAAGGCATAGTCGCGGCTATCGTGTGCCGGAACCGCCATGATGCCGCCAGTACCGTAGCCTGCCAACACATATTCGGCCACCCAGATTGGGATTTGCTCTTTGGTGAAGGGGTTGGTGGCGTATGCGCCAGTGAAAACGCCGCTCACTTTACGGACTTCGGTCTGACGGTCGGTTTCGGAGCGGTTGCGCGCCCAAGTCACATATTTCTGCACCTCCTCTTTTCTATCAGGAGTTGTAATTTGTTCAATCAAAGCATGTTCCGGACACATCACCATAAATGACACGCCGAAGATGGTGTCAGGACGGGTGGTGAAAATGTCGAGCGTTTGCTCGTTGTTGACGATGGGAAAACGGATGAAGGCGCCCTGACTACGGCCGATCCAGTTGCGTTGGATTTCCTTGATGGAGTCGCTCCATTCGAGGGTATCAAGACCACGGAGGAGGCGTTCGGCGTAAGCGGATACACGCAAAATCCATTGTTTCATCATCTTACGTTCAACCGGATGTCCACCGCGTTCGGAAAGTCCGTTCACCACTTCATCGTTGGCGAGCACGGTACCAAGTGCCGGGCACCAATTCACCCACGTATCGGCGATGTAGGCCAAACGGTAGTTGAGTAATGTTTCCTGCTGTTGTTTTTCGTCCCAGGAATTCCATTCTGACGCGGTGAAAGAGAGCGGTTTGGTTTCTGCAACTTTCAGTCCATCAGTACCTTTTTCAGCAAAATGGGCAATCAGCTGCGCGATGGGCTGAGCTTTTTCGAGATCTTGGTCGTAATAGTGGTTAAACATCTGGATGAAAACCCACTGTGTCCATTTGTAGTAATGCGGGTCGGCGGTACGTACTTCGCGGTCCCAGTCGAAGGAAAAGCCGATTTTGTCAAGTTGCTCGCGGTAGCGGGCGATATTCTGCTGCGTGGTGATAGCCGGGTGCTGACCCGTTTGAATGGCATACTGCTCGGCGGGAAGGCCGAAAGCATCGTACCCCATCGGATGCAGCACGTTGAAGCCTTTCTGACGTTTGTAGCGGGCGTAAATGTCTGACGCAATGTAGCCAAGCGGATGTCCGACATGCAAGCCGGCACCTGACGGATACGGGAACATATCCAACACATAAAACTTCGGCTTGTCGGCATTTTCCTCTACATGGTAGGTTTTTTGTTCACGCCAGACCTGCTGCCAGCGCTTTTCGACTTCTCTAAAATTGTAATCCATAGTATTTTAAAGGTATTATTCTGCAAAATAAATCAATCGGCAAAAGTACAACTTTTTAATTGAAAATTGAAAGTTGAAAATTGAAAATTAAAGAAATCAGGTAGGCAGTAAGCAGTAAGCGAAAACAAAGTTCTTAACACCCTCATCTCTCACCTCTCATCTCGCTTCTCTCATCTCGCTTCTCTCATCTTGCTTCTCTCATCACCTCTTCTCAGCGTGCGATACACCAAGGGCGCGCTGCAAAAGTGCAGCGTACCCATCAGTTCACCTCCCCCGCTCTCTAAAATTGGTAAAACAAGCTGAAGGCCAGCTCCGTGCTGAACTGTTTCTTGTTGAGATAGGCGCTGCTGTGATAGCCATCGTTAACGCGCACTGGGATTGCGGTTTGCACGAAGCGGACATCAATACCGAAGTGTTCTTTGAAGGTATAGGAAAGACCGACCATACCGCAAAGTTCGAAGCGACGAAAGGGCATGCGACCAGGCATCTTGCCGTTGGCATCCTTTTCGGTAGCACCGCACAACACGCCGAACGTCGGGCCGAATTCGGCTTCCAAGCCTTTGAAAATCCGATACTTTGCCAACAAAGGCACCTCCATATAATATAATGTAAGCACGTACTTATTTCCAACGACATTCCCGTTTTTGTCGGCCTTGAGGTAGGCACTGCTGCCCTTCATCACAAAGTTGATTTCGGGTTGGATGGACCACTGCTCGTGATTCACGAAACGCCAATTGACGAAAGCGCCAACGTATGCGCCAAGTTTATGGAAACCAGAGAGCTCGTCACCCGACATTTGGGAGGTGGTACAGCCGGCACGCACACCGCCTTTGAAATTTTGAGCCGGCGCGGTCAACGCAACAGCAAAAACGAAAATGGCAATAAGCAGGGAACGGGACATTAAGTTCATAAAGTTTGTAAAGTTTATAAAGTGGAAAGCTTTTAAATTGAAAATTGAAAGTTGAAAATTGAAAATTAAGAATGTTGCTGACTGCCTACTGCTTTAATTCCTAATTCCTCGTTTCTAATTTCTAATTAAAAAGGTGTCGTGCGTAGAGTGCTCGCGGTCTTCGATGATGAGTTCCTGTGAGTTAACAAGTTTTTCATCTAAATAGTAATCAACAAGATAAAATCCCGGTTGGAGGAGGAAGGTGAAAAGGCCGTTGTGCAGGTTGGGGCGGTAGGTGCCGACCTGCTGTTTGCTGCCGGCTTCGCGAATCACCACTTTGTAGCGCGACGGCTGCGACATCACGGTGGTGCTATCAACGTTGTCGATGCGGCCGGTGACCACGCCGTACGGGGCCGGCACATCGCCGAAGGTGACCTTGTAAACGTCGCAGTCGCCCTGACTGTTGGCGCGGAAGTCGGCGATATATGCGTATCTTCCTGATTTTGTAACCGATATTGTCCGATTATCATCGGGCGTGTTGATGGGGAAGGCCAGATTTTCGGGCACAGCGAAGAATTGTTCGTTCACATCCCAAGTGGAGCGGAACAGGTCGTAGCCGCCCATGCTGTTGTGACCTTGGGAAGCGAAGAAGAAGGTGACGCCGTCGGGCGCGATGTATGGATTATCTTCGTTATACTCGGTATTGATGTTCGGGCCGGCGTTTTTCGGAGTGCTCCATTCGCCGTTGGGAAGCCGGCGCGAAAGGTAGATGTCCATGCCGCCGTAGCCGCCGGGACGGTTGGAGGAGAAGAACAGCCAGTTGCCGTCGGGCGAAACCATAGCCGCATTTTCGGCGGCCTCACTGTTAACGGTCGCGCTTAGCATTTCGGGGCGGGCGAACATCTTTTTATCCTTTTTCGCCATAAAAATGTCATCAAAGCCCTTGTCGTTATTGAAATAGAGCATCATCAACTCACCATCGGCGCTCAGGCCCACGATTTCTTCCACCAACGCGCTATTGACAGGATTGGAGAGCTTTTTCGCCTTCGTCCACTTTCCGTTAACAAATTCCGAGCTATAGACGTCGGCCAACTTATATCCGTCATTATCTAATTGTGTACCACCATTTTGCGCCTGCTTCGCAGTAAAATACAAGACATCTTCATTGCCGTTGATATAGGCGTTGTATTCCGGAAATTCGCTATTCACCTCGCCGCCCACATTTTCAATCGTCACATCGCTGCGCATCTCGATGAGCACTTTGGCATTTTCACACATCTCAATATAATGTTCGGGTGAAAAATCGGACTTGTCGAGTTTGATATTTTTTTTGATGAAAGTCTTGAAAGAAGCGATGGCGTCGTCGAAGTGGTAGGTAAGCATCAATGCCTTACCGAGATAGAAGTGGATGTAGGGGTCGGCTTTGGGGGCGCGGAGGGCGCGTTGGAAGTGGAGTACGGCTTTGCCGTAATCGATGTGGGAGTTGAGGAAGGCGTAGCCGGCGAAAAGGTTGTACTCGTAGTGGAGCGAATCCACGCGGAGCAATTCCTCGAAATGGCGGGCGGCCTCGTGCATGTTGCCCGAAAAATAGAGCTCTTTCGCAGTGGCTTCATCGGTGAACAGTGCGCCGTTGCCCTGGGCATTCGCACTTGTAACTAACAGTATGGCAGCAGATAATAATAAAAATAGCTTACGTTTCATCAAAAAGGGAGATTGGTTTTGAAAGTGCAAAAGTACAACTATTTTCTTATTCTGAAGAAGATAGCATCAGATGTTTTCCAGATCACACGCGAAAACTACTCGCCTTGCTCCGAACCAGCACCTTGGCGTGCCTGGTTCTCCAACTCCATCTTGCCGAAACGGAAAGTGATGCCCGCACGAATGGAACGGCTGCTCCAACTGTTTGTAGATGTGCTCGTTGAGGTGTAATACGGATTGTTGGATTGGTACGACATCTTGTTCCAATTGAAAATATCGCTCACATCAACATACACAGAAATGTGATGTTTCCAGAATTCGGCGCGCAAACCGCAGTCGATGGAATAGCGCGGCTTGGTGATGGAGAACATATCCACGCTCTTCGACCGATAATTGCCCGACAAATTCACCTCCAATACCTTCCACAGTTTCGCCCAGAAATTCAAACGGAAACTGTAGGACACATTATCCACTTTGCGCATGTCCGCTTCATCGCGGAACATAAACTCCTGTTTTTTGTAATAAACATTGCTATAAAAACGGATACTCATGAAGGCCTTGAGACGATAGGTGACATTCAGGTCTAAGCCGGTGTTGAGCGACTTACCCGCATTCATCGGCTTACTGAAAGCAACAATTCTGCCGAAATAGGGATCGTAAACGACATCTTCCAACTCGCAGGTTTCGTCTTTCGTATTGCGGAAATAGGCGTTCAGTGCAATATTACCGAACTTGTTGATATACTTCGACCAGCCCGCCTCAACGGAATTGGTGTACGCCGGCTTCAAGTCGGGATTGCCAGTAGCGAATTCATCGTCACCATACGAAATGAAAGGAGATAATTCATGACCGTCGGGGTAGCTCACGCGACGGGTGTAGCTCAGTTTTATGTTGTGCATTGATTTGGTATGGTAACTCAGGTGCAGCGATGGATAAAACCCCCAGTAACCCTTCTGAAAATCATATTTTGAAAATTCAGGATAACGGTAGTTGAAGGTCTCATACTGCGTGCGCAAACCGCCTTTGAGCGTGAAACCGCCAAAAGTGTGCTGGATTGTGACGTAGGCATCAAAGTCGCCTCCCCGATTGATATAATGTTCAAAACGCATTGAGTCAGTAAGATACTGATTTTCTGAGCCAAAAATCAAAGTGTCAATGCGGGAATAATTTTGTTCATAGTCGTATGAACCCGATACCCCGATTTCAATTTCCCCGTTTTCATGATAAGGGATGGTGTAGTCAATACCTGTTCCCAAAGAATAGTAATTGCTTTGGGAAATATTTTGACGATTCAAATCCATGATTAAAGAAGATGCATAATCCTTCAGTTCAGTAGAGGAACTGCCATATTTCCCTCCCGAAAAACTGAAATCGGCATTGATTTCATGACCTTTATCATTAAATTTATGATTGAAACTGAGACCACCATAGCCACCCAGATTATTACTATTATCATTATCATTTGAATTATAATCATATAGGCCAATGTTCTGGATAAATTCGCTATGATGTGTTTCAGATGCAGAGGAACCTCTTCCAAAACCGGGATAGGTTCCGCCCCAAAAAGAGAGCGTGTTCATCGTATCAAAATCATAATGTCCATTGATGTAAAGGCCAAATCTATGGTTTTTGCTCAAACTATGATATTTTGAAGAAAAGACCGACGATGTATCCCCGTTGTCATCAAAAATCGTAGAACTGGATTCACTGTCATATTTATAGAAACTGAAATTATAGTTGGCATAAAGGTTGATGGAAAATTTCTCGTCCGACCAAACGTATGAAACCCAAGGAATTACATTTGGCGTTGAAGAGCCGTGCAGACCGAAGCTGACGAAGCTGTTTTTCTTGATTTTGGAAACGGTGACGATGTTGATGATGCTGCCGGCGCCGTTGGCACTGTATTTCGCCGATGGGTTGGTGATGACTTCGATGCGCTCGATGTTGTCGGCGGGCATTTGGCGCAGAAACTCCTTGAGGGCGTCGGCATTCATGTTGGAGGGGCGGTCGTTGAGCCAGATTTCGGCCGAGCCAGCACCGCGCACCGTCACATTTCCCTCGATGTCAACCTCCACGCCCGGCGCATTCTGCAGCGCATCGGTCGCCGTGCCAGAATGGATGCTCGGATCTTCCGACACGTTGTACAGCGTTTTTTCACCTTCCATCATAAAGACGGGTTTCGTGGCCGTCACCTCCACACCTTGCAACGACACGCTACCCTTCTTCATCGCAAACACACCCAAATCCACCGTTTTCCCCGTGCCTGTAACATTCACCTTTCTTTTCAAGTCGGCATATCCGATGAGCGAGCCGGAAAGGAAATACTCGCCCTCAGGAACTAAATCGATGGCAAATTTTCCTTCGCCATCAGTGTAGGTGAAAAAAGCGGGTTGCGCTGCCGTGTCGGAAGTCAGCAAGGCCACTTGGGCGTAAAAGATTTTGTCTTTGCCAAGCGAATCCACCAAACGGCCGGAAACCGTATAACGATTTTGTGCCGTCACAGCCAGAGTCGCCGACAGCAGAATCAATAAGAAAAGAGAACGAACTGCTTTCATAATGAGGTTTTACACTTCAAATAAACGAATAAATATTAAAACTTTATTTACATATAAAAATTGTGTGACATAAAAAAATATTGGTCTTCTATTTTTTCTCATTTCACACCGTCCCTCTGAATTTTGTGAAGTCTGTCAAACAAAATCTAAAGAAAACGACGGTGCAAATCTACTTTTTATTTTTTCATTGCCAATGGTTGATGATGTTTTTTGAAAATTTCAAGAATGGATAATTTATTGGCAATCAACGTATTGTACAAAACAAGTCCGCTCCGAATCTTTGAGCTTCAATGTCTGATGATTTCGATTATGTTAAAACATAAAGTTGTTCGCCGAATGCAGCGGGAACAGCGACGAACGTAATCAAAAAACTAAATAAGTTGTATCGTCGCCAATTCCTTGCCTATCCTATTGATGGCCATCTGTATCTTCGCCACCTGCTTTTCTGATACATACTGGCCATTTTTGTATTGCCGCATCAGTGAAGGATTTATCCCTGCCTGTTTGGCCAGTCTTGACATATTAAAATAATCGTAGTAACTCAAGAATGACGGCAGATCATACTTGTAGATGAAGGTTGTGTTTTGCAAGTCGTCGGGATCCTGCGTTCCGGTTTCTGCAAAAGCATCAATGACTTCACGAAGAGAGTTCTCAAAATCCGCTTTCGCTTCGGCTACGGTACTGCCTTCGCCGATAATTGTTGATTCAATGTCAGGCGTATGGATGCCAAAAGTACCATCCGCGCCCATTTCAATTAATGCTGTACGTTTTTTCATATTCGTATATTTTTTTGTTTACGCATGTACGGCAGATAGGTCAGAACCCTATCTGCTTTTTCAATTTGTGGTACAACCCCGTTTTGATTTCCTGTGTGCCGTGCCTTTCAATTTGAAGGACACCCGGTTTTTTCTGGATGAATGTAAATGTCGTGCTTTCCACCGCTTCGGCAAAGGTACCATCCTTTTTCCTCTGCGATTCTTCTTAGCTCATTTCATTGCCTTGTTGTTTTTGATTACGCTGCAAATATATAACATTTCTGTTATATATAACTATTTTTATTAAAGTTTTATATTATTGATTTATAACACTTTAACATTTTCAATAAAAAATTGCAGCTAAAATCGCATATTCGTATCCGTTTTTCGGAGAAATTCAGGAAATCTCACGCATCAACGAAATGCTCGGACTATGGTTAGGGATGGAGACCATTTTTTTCATCATAATATTCACAATTAAAAAATTTCGGGAGCATCCCCTTTAATCCTGTAAACGGACGAAGGGTTGAATGGGTTAAGGGATTAATTATGTCCCTCATACTTGATTGATTTACATATAAAAATTGTGTGACATGAAAAAATATTTATCGGATGGCAATAAATTATTTGTATATTTGCCGCTGAATTTTCAAAAAGAAATCCAAAATCCCTTTTATGTCACAAGAAGCCCCCATCATTGGCATTGAGCGTCACCGGATTCCCACCGACGGCATCGGTGTTACCACCTTGGTAGGCTTCTACGGCTGTCCGCTGCGCTGTCGCTACTGTCTGAATCCGCAGTCGTGGAATCCCGATTACATTCCGCAGTTATTCACGCCAGAAGCGCTGTACGACAGGGTGAAAATCGACCAACTTTACTTTTTGGGCACGGGCGGCGGCATCACTTTTGGCGGCGGAGAACCTCTCCTCTACCCCGACTTCATTCTCGAATTTCGCAAACTGTGCGGGCCCGAGTGGAACCTCACCCTCGAAACCGCACTCAACGTGCCGATGGCCAACCTACAACGACCGGCGCCGGCCATCAACGACTACATCATCGACATCAAGGATATGTCGCCCGACATCTACCGCCGCTATACGGGCAAAGACAACACAGTCGTCAAAGAGAACCTGCAATGGCTTATCAATCAGAATATTACAGAACACATTACCATTAGAATCCCTCACATCCCCAACTTCAACACGGATGAAGACATCGCCCGAAGTCGGGAAGAGCTGCAAAAAATCGGCATTCTGCATTTTGATGAGTTTCACTATAAAATCCAACAAAAATCGAAAATATGAAAGGCAAAGAAATCTGTCGTTATTTGAAAAACATACGACGACAAATTGCAGAAAGCAACCACATTGCATTGGACATTCCCGAATGCACGTTTGAAGGCGAATGCCGCGGCACTTGTCCGCGCTGCGAAGCGGAGGTACGATTTTTGGAGCGTGCGTTAGCGCAAAAATCCGGATGGCAACAGGCCTTATCCGTCGTCGGCGTTGCTACCGGCTTGGCGGTCGGCACAATAGGATGCAGCCCGCAAACGCCGGGCGAAGTTTCCGTCCCCGAACCACGCCAAACGCCAGTCACCCAAGATGTGTCTGCTTTTACAGACTCCCTGCCCGCCGACAGCACAAAGTCTCCCGCTAACGACGAATGGACAGTGCCAATTCCAGGTGAATGTATAATAGAATTGGATGGTGAATTGGATGGTGAAATCGCAGAACCCGACACAATAGGAACCCCGTATTTGATGGGGGAAATTGAGGCGCCGACTACAGAAGAAGAAGACGAATAGAATGCTTTGTGATGCTGCCGGAATCGGGACACACGAAAGTAAAGCGGACCAATTAGGACCAAACACGATTTTCCATTATTGCGACAACACGATTTTTTTTGCTATTTTTGCACCGTTTTTTTATTGGGAAATTGTTAACCTAATTTATAATGAAAACTCTCAATCGTTGTAAACTTCACACCCGCTGGTTTACAGTTCTGACATGCGCTTTGCTGTGCGGCTTTGCCCTTGCCGGCTGTCACTCTTCCGAAGACGACCAGCTTGACGAATATGGCTTTTCCAGCAATGAAAAGGCCAACTACAAAAAGACGAAATCGCTGCTCGAAGAAGCCGCATCCACGCTGAAAAGCTACAAACTCACCCACGAAGATGCCGACTTGATGCGACTTACGGAAGAGTATAATGCTTTGGTCTTTTCATACGAAGACGGTGGGCTAACCGATGAAGGGCGGAAGCTCTGCGCCGCACACAAATACAGCGTCGATTCGCTGCGCAAAGCCATCGGCGGGGTGATTGAGAAAAATCTGGGAAGCGCCCGCCGCACCCTCGTCGCCGAAGACGACCACCTCATCGAATGCCAGCAGGAATTCGCCTTCTATATGCCCAAAGGCACTACGATGTACCTTGATTTCGAAACCGCCGGCCCCACCGACATCAAACTCGTCAACGCCGACAGCCGCGCCACCATCCGCACCTGGACCAAGAAGCAGCAGTACCACGACTCCGTGCAGATCGCCAACGGCGCCATCTATCTGCTGGAAGTCACGCCGAAAACAGCACAATACATCAACTTGAAAGTACGCCGCAACTGTCTGTCGTTGGAAGATTTTTCCAAGGAATATAATGTTGTTGAAGAAGAGACGGAATGCACTGCCCGCGACTTCCGTGCCCGCAAGGTGCAGGGCATCCGCACCGCAAACATCTTCGAAGAGCCCCGCAAGGTAACGCTCCGTTCGCAAGGCAAGGCATTGTTCTCCGGCGGCAGCCGCTCGGTCGTCGCCATGACGATTCCCGCCGGCTGCACCGACATCGCATACAGCCTCCGTATCTCCACCAGCCAGGAGGACAAAGGCAGCGATGGCGAATTCTGCAACAAATTCAACGAAAAATACCGCAAAATCAAATTCCTCGGACTGCCGCTATACGAAAGCAGCAAACAAAAAAGCAGTCTTTTCCGCGAGTTGCTGAACTCCAGCTCTCCCGACCGCGAAGAGGAGGCCTACTGCAACATGTACGTCTTCACCAATTCCAACGAAGCCAAGAAGTTCTCCGAAGGCACCGCCGTCTCCTCCTTGAAATACAACGTCGATTACTCGAAACAGGGCACGCAGTCCTGCAACGACCGCATTCCCATCAAAGGCGTGAAGACGCTTTACTTCGGTTTCGAGAACACCCGCGTACGATATTCCGTCTATCTGTGGTTCGAGTCCTTAGGAACCGTGCCCACCACCGAATACTTCACGAAAAAATATACGCTCGAGTAGTTAGAAGTTAAGAGTTAGAAGTTAGAAGTGACCAGTTAGTACGCCGCAAAATGCGCGCGGAAATGCGGCATCGTGTCCGCCAAGCCACTCCTGCGCCCTCGCACAAAGCGGACCAATTCGGACCAAACGGCCTATTCCTTTATCCTTTATTTTTGCAGCGATGAAATTTGTCGTCGCGAGCGCTCTTTGAAATCCTAAGCAATGAATAAAGGCAGTCTCTCCGCCGGCTGCGGTTCGCCTATCATTCGGGCACCGTTCCCTCTTCTCTCGGCCCTTCGACCTCCGCCCTGCGCCTCCAATCCTCTTCAGAATCCAACTCTCAAGTCCTAAGTCCATTCTCGTTGTTCTCGACATTCTCGTTTCTCTTTCCCAAATTTCAAGTCAGTGGCAAGTCGCGATATGCCGTGTGAAAAAAATCCAAAAAAATTGCAATTTAACTGAAATGTTGTATATTTGCAACCTCTTTTTGGGAAACCAGAGAGAACCGTTCTTTATGATTTTATTGTAAAATCTTTTGGTTTTGTCGGAGAAAATCTAGCAAATTAACTTACACAAAAGCAAAGAAACGAAAGGATGTTTACACACCTGATAGGCGTGTATTGTCTTTATTTGTCTCTGCTTAGGTTTTGCTAGTGCCTCTCCGACGACAAGTGGACGATGCACGTTTTTTTTGTGCATTTTTTGAAGGAGAGAGAAGAAAAATGGATAGAAATTGCTATCATTCAATAATATAATAAATATAAATAGTTATGAAAGAAAACGATAAAGTAGAAAAACAAAGTCAGAAGAATTTCGCTAACCTTGCGGGGGAATATGGCGTTTGCGCAGAACTCGCAAAACAGCAGATTCCTTGCAGCTTGACTTTTGGCAACGCAAAAGCAGCAGACGTGATTGTTTATGCCACGGCTGACCACCACGAATGCCGCATTATTGAAGTGAAAACTTCTAAATCAAAAAGATTCGTAACGGGATTTTTTCAAAAATATGGAGATAAGGACAAACAGCCGCATCCGGATTTTTGGGTAATTGTTTACATTGATGAGAACTTGACTTCTCATTATCACATTCTTACTCACGATGAAATGGGAAAAGTTCAAATGGAACGCAACAAAATGACGGAATGGCAATCGGTTCCCAAAGGTTGTGACAATGTGCTTTTGGAACATATCAAGCCCTATGAAGATAAATGGGAATCCATTAAGAATTGCTTGAAATAATTATTGATACGAGTTAACTTTTTAGAAAAATTAATATATTATAGTATGGAAAAAAACACTATTTATATAGAGCCGAGTAATCTTGATTACGTCATCATCAAGACCAAAAAAAGTACGGTAGAAAATGAAGGAATATATGAGGCAACTCGCAAAGCGTGGCACGCCAAATTGTCAACCGCAATGCCCTACAAATATGCGTTGTCGGTAGTACAAGGTGTTGTAATGGAAGTTTATGAGGTTGAAAAATGGCAAATGAGCGGAGACACTCGTATTGAATTCATTGGACATGTTGCTCCTTTAAATGTCAGAGAGTGGTTTATTGGCAAGACTATTCCTGAGAAATATAGACTGAAAGGTCTTGCTTCTCCTTTCTTATACAAGAAGATAGTGGAAGGAGAGTTAACGAAACCTATTGTAATGGCTGAGGATGAAGAACATGTAACTATTGATGAGTTCCCGACAGTCAGAATAGGCAATCAAGTGTGGATGGCGAAAAATTTGGCTGTGACAGTGGACAATGAAGGTAACGAACTTATTTTGGGCGAAGACTATTTTTATCCTAATGGCGATGAAGCGAACGTTGAGAAATATGGTCTATTGTACACTTGGTCTGCCGCAATGCGCATCGCACCCAAAGGATGGAAAGTGCCAACGGCAGATGATTGGGATGAATTGAAAGACTTTTGTGAGAAGCATTTTACTGCTGATGATGAGGATGGTATCGGTGCCTCGATAGCACTTGCAGGTCCCGAAGGATGGGATGATTATCCTGAAGATGAAACAGATCATGCTAATGCGACAGGTTTTTCGGCGTATCCGGCAGGCGCATCTGATAATAATGGAGAGGCATTCTCTTTCGGTTTCCTTTCTGAATTTTGGAGCTCAACAATGTTGAATCGATATGTGCCGTATGCTTTCGCTTTTAATGGAGATTTTGAGGATATGTGGCTGGATGAAGATGATGAGGATGAAAACGAAAACTTGTTTTTCTCGGTGCGCTGTCTCCAAGATGCTCCGGAAGAATCGAATGACCTTGGTTCTCCTTCAAATGACGATCAATCCATCGATACAGGTAATCGCCGCTTCATTACTTTCGACACACGCGCACTTCCATACATTTATCTTCGTCAGTGGAGATGGTATGAGGAGGATGAAATGTTGGATAAGGTTAAAGAATACATAGGAAATAATGAAGCGGAAACATTATATGATGTTCTTGAAGATTACCCTGTTGATGATGTTCTTGAGTTCATTCCGGTAACAGGGGAGGGAGATGAGAATATATATTATCAACTGGAATCGGATTCAGGGGATTTGATTGAAGAAGGTGAATTAGACATTGGCAGTATGGAACTTGTTGGAGATCAAAAAGAATCTCCTGATGAGAGTAGTCCCAAATTCATTTTGTTACACAAAGATTCAGTACAAACCGCTTGTGCCAAATTTGAGTTGCCAGCCAATATGTCCCCCAATGATGTGCATTTTTTCAACCTTAATTGGCGTTATACACCAATTTGGCAAGAAGTTACATATGAGGGCGAAGTCGATTTGCGACAAATATATGTTAATGGTGAGGCCTTAGAACTCGATGATTGCTTGGATAGAGATTACATTTATGGCGAATTAAAATTTGCATTATTTCAATTGAAACAGAGGAAAAGAGATGATGAAACGATAGAGTATTATTACGAAAAGATTATGGCTTGTGAAGACTAAGTTATCGTTTTTGAAAGAAATATTAACGGAGATGCCCAAAATCCGATAAAGAGTAGGCAATATTAAAAAAGATCATTATGGCTAATAGTTTTAGATTGAAAGCAAAAAAAGACATTCATTTTAAAAACAGTTCGGACATTGCACTAGGCAAAGGTATGACATTTGAACATTTTGAAAAGTGCAGCAGCGCTCCAAGTTCTGGTACTGTCGCTAAGGCTTTAACTCAGCATTTTGGAAGAGAAGTTTATGTTGACACAATTACAAATAGTTTTGAAGTAACTAAACTATAATTTCACATTCTAACAGGATAGTATGGAACGGTATCTTGTATTCGTTTTGTACTATTCTGTTTTTATAGCTAATCCTAAGTTATTTATTTTAAGGCAATTTGCAACATCCTTGTTACAATGGATAAATATGAAGTTCTGAAAATCTTATCTAAAAAAATCACGGAAAAGTATGAATATCGCTTAGAGAAGTCAACCAGTCTAGTTATGCAGTCTATATGGTGGATAAGTTTGTTGCATAAAGATATTATTATCAATAACGATCAAATTGATGAGATAGCAGAGTCCATTTTCAAGCAGATAGAAAACGACGAAATCGGTTGAATCTGTGTGGTGGCATCTCTGTTATGAAGTTGTTTCCGGCACGAATCAAGACAGTTGAAAATAGTTTTTATAAAAATGAGCACCTTCCGGGTGCTCATTTCCCGTTAACTTATGGGCTGCCCCTCCCGCAGTCGCATTTGCCCAAACCGAAAGAAATCGGTCCAAACGTTCTTTGAAATGTTGTAGGGGGAAATCACAAACAGCACGCCATCGGCATTGGAAAAAGCTCAACCTGCCCATCGTGGCTTGTATCTTTTGTATATAGCAAAACCCGTTGCCCGATGCGCGAAGAATATTTTGCACAAAAGGCATCCAATGACTTGTGAGTTCGATACCCCGACGATTTCACTTCAATCGGCACTATTTTCTCACCGCGCGACAGCAGAAAGTCGATCTCATAACTGTGAATGTCATCCTTCCGGAAGGTATGGTAAAACAGCTGATTGCCCGCCGAAGCTAACAACTGAGCCACCACGTTCTCGTAAACATAACCCAGATTTACTTCCAACTTGTCACTCAAAAGCTTCTGATAGAGGATGTTGTCGGCATACTGCTTGTCCCAAAAGGCCAATGAGACAAACAATCCCGTGTCGGCCAAAAAAATCTTGTATTGGCTTTCGTTTTTTGAAAGTGCGAGCCCCACATTAGGATCGTTCACGCCATATACCACATTTACTGTTTTACTGTCTTCCATCGCGCGGATAAATCCCACCATCGTATCCTCTTGCTGCGTGCCTATTGAATGATAGGGAACAAAACGCATGGCCGCCCGCGACAGCTGGCCTGGTACCGACATAAATAGTTTGCTGATTCGGCCACTGTCATCAATTTTCCGGAAATCTTCATCGTATAGTTGCAGGATTCTGCGTTTGACTGCGTCCACCTTTTGCAAATCCCGCGTCTCCAAATAGGTGTTGACGGCTTGCGGCATTCCGCCAATCAGTACGTAAAGACGGAATTCCCTCATTTTTGTACGCAATGCCGCCCCCAATGGCAACCGTTTATTGTAAAATGTCTGAAGCAGCGGCATCGTGGCAGTGTCGCCAAGCGCCCAACGGAATTCCTCGTAATCCATCGGAAACATCGTCACGCGCTCCTCTTCGCTGGGAATGGTTATGTCCTTGACATTCTTCTTGATACTGATGAGCGACCCCGTCTCAATATAGTCGTAGCGGCCATCTTGCACAAGGTATTTGATGGCTTGACGTGCGAGCGGACATTGCTGCACTTCATCAAAAATTATAACAGACTTGCGCGGTACCAGCACCTTGTTGTAGGCGGCTTGCAGCGACAAAAAGAGGTAATCCAAATCTACAAGGTCTTCGAAAAGTGCTTTTGTCTGTCTTGACGCTTTATTGAAATCAATAAGCAGATAGGACTGATATTCGTTCATAGCAAATTGTTCCACGAGGGTGGATTTTCCCACACGTCGCGCCCCTTCAATCAGAATAGCGGTCTGCCCGTTGCTTTCCCTTTTCCAAGCAAGCAGTTTGTCGTACAATTTTCTTTTGAAAAGCTGTTCCATTTTCCAGTCATTTTATGGCTGCAAAGATACTGAAATAAACAATGCAATGATAATGATATTAAATTCCTCCAAAAAAATATTATTAAATTATTCAAATCCTCGTAAATTTTAATACGGGATAATTGAAATCCTCTAATATATGCCCGGTTTCTGTGCTCATTTTCCCTTGTCTTGTGGAGCTGGGCACCGCAGTCGCATTTGCCCAAGCCGAAAGAAATCGGCACCACGTTCTTTGAAATGTTGTAGAGAGAATTTAGTATAGGCAACCCAATAACCAAAGCGGCAATTTGTGACCATGTGCGCTCTCAATGTCGTCGGCAAAAATGAAAGATTCAGGGTCGTCTGCTATCTGGTCGTAGGTTTTATCGGCCCCGCCAATCTCAATGGTCCATCTCCCGTCTATGCGAAAGTCGCCAGCTTTTTTGCTGTACTCCACGGTATGCCCGTATGCCAATTGACTCACGGCAAAGCATTCGCGGATGGTTCCTTTGTTTACCGACGTAGTGGCGAGCGCGTACATCAGGTTCGGGTTGTCAAGGTATATCTTGTCCGGTTTTTGCATCTTCTTGACGGAATTCAAGTCGCTGTACAGCAGTGCCAGTAGCTTGGCATCCTTCAAATGGCTGAGGTATTCCACCACCGTGTTTCGTTGTAAACCTATGGTATTCGCTAGTTTTGCGATGTCAACCTCAAAAGGGACCTGCTGCGACAGCACTGAGAGCAACGCTTTGAGTTTTCGGCAATTGGCTGGATCCACGTGGCGAAGTTGCGGCAATTCCACTTCAATGGCGTGCGAAATGGTTTGGTCTATCAGCGTGTAATAATCAATAGGGTTGGTTAGATAGTAAGGATAGTATCCCACTTTGAGATACTCGTGAAAATGCAGCAAGGGGCGGCACGCCTCATTGACTTGCGCCACGAAAGGATGAGGGTCGTTCAGTAGCTCTTCGAGAGAAGATTGCGGCAAGACAATGCCTTTATAGAATTGGAGATATTCCCTGAAGGAAAGACCAGGCATATCGTAACCCACGCATCGGCGCGACAGGTCGGCATCGCCATCAATAAGACGCAAAGCCGAAGAACCGCTGAGGATGATTTGCAAGTCGGGATATGTTTCGGAAATCTCCTTCACTTCGCGGCTCCAGTTGGCATATTTATGGACCTCATCAAGAATCAGCAGGCGACCGCCGTGCTGGTGAAAGCGTTGCGACACGTCTAACAGCGTTCGGGTTGCGAAATAGGTCCAGTCGAGCGAGCAATAAAGTACTTCTGAACTGCCTGGTTCGAAATGTAGTTTTACAAATTGCTTTAGCAACGTGGTTTTGCCCACGCCTTTTGCCCCGCGAATGCAAAGCATCGGAGCTTCCCAATTGATATGTTCCATATACCCTCTGACGATGTCCATTTTTGTGGAACGAAGTAGGGCTTCCTGTCGTTCGAAAAGTATTTCCATATTTTCAATTGATTTTGATTGTACGATTTGTTTTATTCTGCTTGTTGTAATGAGCATTTATTATTCAAAAGTGCTTTTTATAAAAAGCATATTTCAATCAGCAAAAATACACTAATTATTTGAAAAAACATTTCGATGGAAAAATATTTTCTCTACAATTCATAAAATATTGATAAATAAATAGATGGATAGACTTTAAGTTCCGCAAGTGAACGATTTGGTTGTAATGGACTGGGACTTGAGACTTTAGACTTGGGACTTTAACCCCTCTAAACCCTAAACCCTAATTTTGGTTGACATGCGCCCTAATGGTTTGCAATCTTTCGGCTGTCTCCTTAAGCGTCATCTCGCAGTTGGCATAGTCCAGCGCAAACAAAAAAAATCCCAGTCACCTTGTGACCGGGATTTTTGCTTACCATATATATAATATGTAAGGATTAGTTCTTCACGCAACGAACGGAGTAACCGAAACATTTCTGAATTTCGTGACGGTTCATGTGTTCGTCATAGTAATAAGCGGTACGGTTCCAAGCGTAGGAAGGAGTTTTGCCAGTGGCTGTCCAATAGCCAGCGTCAACGGTCTGCCAAGTAAAGTCACCGTAAGCGTTACGGAAACCAGCAGCGTACATACCGAAACCATAGTCGTCTTTTGCCTTACCGGTTTCAGGTTCAGCTTTCCAGTGATCTTTGCCGGATTCTCTCAATGCCAAAGCAGCCTTGGAACGGCCACCGACCTTGTTTTCAAGGGTTGTCCAATCTGCATCGGTAGCAACATGCCAGCCATTCGGGCAGATGTTGCCGGAGTTGATGACGTACCAGTTGTAGAGTGCGCCCCACTCCTTGTTGCCGCTGTTGTTGTCGTACCAGCAGTAAGCGGGAGATTTGCAGTCAACCCATTTCGCATTGTCGGTAATGTTCGGAATCTTGTTACCGTTGGCATACTTCGTGGTTTTCAGGTTTTCAGCGAACCAGGTCTGTGAACCGATGACGACGGTCTTGTATTCGTTACCATCAACATCCTTAACAGTGCCGCCATCCTTCTGAGCAGAGAGGGACATAGCGCAACCCATCACGAATACGAGGGTCATAGCCTTGATGAGATTCATTTTGATTTTTTTCATAATTGATTGATTTTTAAATTATTAATAATTACCAAATTTTTGCTCTATTTTCGGGGGCGATATACATTTTGTCGCCTTCTTTAATATTAAATGCCTTAACGAAAGCATCCACATGCGGCAGCGTACCGTTGACACGCCATTTGCCGAGTGAGTGCGGGTCGGTCTTCACGCGACGTGCGATTTCAGCCTCGGTGATATTGTTGGCCCAAACCGCTGCGTATGCAAGGAAGAAACGCTGTTCGGCGGTAAAGCCGTCCATCACCTCCGCAATGCCGCCTTCCGCCTTCGCACGCTGCAACGCATCAAACGATACGTTCAAACCGCCATTGTCTGCGATGTTCTCACCCAGGGTGAACTTTCCGTCGGCGAAAACACCGGGCAGCACTTCGATATTGTTGAAATAATCCACCAGCACCTGCGTGCGGGCCTGGAAATTGCGACTGTCTTCTTCGGTCCACCAATTGTTGACGTTACCGAGTTTGTCGTACTTGCGGCCCTGATCGTCAAAGCCGTGCGTCATTTCATGACCGATGACCACACCGATGGCGCCGTAGTTGGCGGCCATGTCGGCATTCAGGTCAAAGAAGGGCGGCTGAAGGATAGCGGCGGGGAAGCAGATTTCGTTGGTCGTCGGCTCATAGTATGCATTGACGGTCTGCGGCGACATCTGCCATGCCGACGGGTCAACGGGCGTACCGATTTTAGAAAGACGATATGCCTTTTCAAACTTCATCACCTTCAAAACATTAGCGCAATAACCGCTTTTATCGATATTCAAAGAAGAATAATCACGCCATTTGTCGGGATAGCCGACTTTAACGATGATGGCGGAGAGTTTTTCCTGTGCTTTCTTTTTGGTGGCGGCAGTCATCCAATCCACACGGGCGATGCGATCGCCGAGTGCGGCCTTGAGGTTGCTAACCAAGTGAATCATACGCTCTTTGGCTTCCGGCGGGAAATACTCTTTCACATAAAGTTGCCCGACAGGTTCGCCCAACAAATCGCTGATGGAAGCAACCACACGCTGCCAGCGTTCTTTGTTCTGCGTCTTGCCCGACAGCGTTTTGCCGTAGAAGTCGAAGTTGGCATTGACGAAATCGCTGCTGAGGTAAGGTGCCACCGCATTGATGACCGTAGCGGCCATGTAGGCTTTGATGGTTTCCAGACTCTGCGTTTTCAACAGTTTGTCCATGCCGGTGAAATAGCTGTTAAGCACCACATTGATGGAGTCGGGGCGACGGCTGACCGCGGTTTTCAGATAGTTGTTGAAGTTGAAGGTAGGGAACAACTTAGCTGCTTCATCAGGCGACATCACATTGTTGGTCAGATCGGGATCGCGGAGGGCGTTTTTGTCGATGAAGACACGCGCCAAAGCGGTTTCAAAATTCCATACATCGTTCGCGAGCGTCTTGGAGGCGTTGGCGTCGGCATAACCGGCGGCGGACAGATATTTCTGTACCATCGTGATATAGCCGGCTTTAAGTTTCGGATCAGGTGTCAGATAGAAGTCACGTTCACCCAGACCCAGCCCACTTTGATAAATCCAGGCGATGTTCATCATGCTGTTGCTCGGGGCGGGCACGCAATCCACGCTAAAGAACGGATCGAAACCGTAACCGTGAAGTTCTGCGATAACGGCAGTAAGTTGAGCGCGGTCGGTGATTCCTGAAATCTTGCTCAACAGCGGCTTAATCGGTGTTGCGCCCTGTTCTTCAATGGCGTTTTCGTCCATACCAGCATTGTAGAGGTCGGCGATTTTCTGCTCGTTTGTACCGGCAGCATTGCTTTTGCCTGCCACACCGCTGATGAGTTTGTGAAGCTGTTTTTCTGTAGATTCGTTCAGCTGGTCGAATGAGCCGTAACGGGAATAGGCGGCAGGTAGCGGGTTGTTTTTGACCCAACCGCCACATGCATACTGGTAAAAATCGTCCGCCGGATTGGCCGTGGTGTCAAGATTATCCTTCGAAACACCGGAAATCAACGCTTTTTTCTGCGCGTCCTTCTTGGATTCGTCCTTCTTTTTACACCCACATGCCAGCACACAAATGCTCATCATAACAGCAAAAATCGTAATTGTTCTTTTGTTCATTTTGGTACAAAATATTGCCTAATACACTATTTTTACAAAACGTTGCAAAAATACATGAATTTTGCGAAAAAATCCGTCTTTTTACTATAGTATTTTAAAAGAAATTTTGATACTCCCCTACTCCAGCCGTTGTAAACGCTGATTTTGAGAAAATTAGGAAGACGCGAACTGAAAAAAATTTTATTGACGCAACTTTCACATGACGATTTTTTGTTGCGATTGAGACAAGAACCTGAGGATGCAGCCCCACGGACCCACAACGACTTCGGGGATGGCGGGTGCGACACGAACTTCTAACTTAAAGAGAGCATTTTTTCAATCGGGCGACGGGCACGGTCCATCAGTGCGGCATCCAACAGCAGCTCGGGCTGCTCGGTTTCTAAGGCACGACAGATATTTTCCAGTGTGTTCTGCTTCATATACTGACAGTTAACGCAATCGCCATGCTCGCTGCGGGGCGTTACCGTGTAAAACTTCTTGTCGGGATTCCGTTTCAACAATTCGTGCATAATACCCTCTTCGGTCACAACGATGAACTCGGTGGCATCGGAAGCAGCAACATCTTTCAGCATAGCGGCGGTGGAACCGATGACGTCGGCGAGCGCAAGCACTGATTTCGGGCATTCCGGATGTGCAATCACCACTGCATCAGGATGTTGACGTTTAGCTTCTTCAATGTCGGCAGGACAGATATGGTCATGAACGTGGCAGGCGCCGTCCCACAAGACCATGTTTCTGCCCGTTTTTTCGTTGATGTAACGGCCCAAATTGAGGTCGGGCGCGAAGACGATTTTTTCATCCTTCGGCAAGGCGTTCACGATACGAAGCGCATTGCCCGAAGTGACGATGATATCGGACATGGCCTTCACACGAGCAGAGCAGTTGATGTAGCTAAGCACGGTGTAGCCAGAATATTTTTCCAAAAATCGGGCGAAATCTTCGTCTGGACAGCTGTCGGCGAGCGAACAGCCGGCGGAGAGGTCGGGAATCAGCACCTTTTTCGTCGGATTCAAAATCTTGGCGGTCTCCGCCATAAAGTGGACGCCAGCGAACAGGATGATGTCGGCATCAGTCGTCGCCGCCTTTTGCGATAAAGCCAAGCTATCGCCCACAAAGTCAGCGATTTCCTGTACTTCCGGACGAGTATAGTAGTGTGCCAAAATGATGGCGTTTTTACTTTTTTTCAGTGCTGCGATTTTTTCTTTCATAATCATTTTTTGCAAAAAAACATACACAAACGTGAAGCATTTTACATTCGCATTTGCGGCGGCAAAATTACACAAAATAGTTCGTAAAGTTTGTAAAGTTTGTAAAATTCGCAAAGTCATTAGAAGGTTTAAGTTTCTCATGCCGATTTTTTGTTATGATTGAAGCGGAGGGAGGAGGTCAGAGGACGAAGGTCTTGAGACTTATGACAGAGAAACGAGAACAACGAGAATGAATGGATTTGCCATCATATTTCCAATTTCGACTTGAAAAGTCGTAAGTCAAAAGTCGCAAGTCTCCATTACAGCAAGAAAAAA
>JAKSMF010000018.1 GCA_024400775.1 Bacteroidales bacterium
CCCAACCTCACCATCATCAACTCCAAAATCAATCTGATGGAGGCAGTTAGCAAACTCTATATGTTCCATTTTACCAGTGTATCGTACACTGGCAGTGTAGGTTATCTATCCCGGATAACCACCAACGGCCTGAAAATCCACGGAGGTTCACTACAAATGAAGGTCAGCAACAAAGACTTTCCGCATCAAACCCCAATCAACTTTCCTCAATACAACCAATTTTTAAAACCCTAAAGGTGAATAGATTATGAAATCGCAACTCTTCACTTTTTGCCTCCTGATTTTTGGGAGTTTGGTCGCTTTTGCACAACCCCAATACGAAATACACCTCAGCAGTAAGTTGGATAACGATCTCTATTACAGCATTTCCAGAAACGGGCGACCATTGATCAATGAATCGCGTCTGGGGTTTAGCGGTAACGTCAACCTGTCGAACTTTCTTCAACACAAAGGAACTACCGAACGAAGAGTCCATCAAGTGTGGCACCAGCCGTGGGGTGAAAACAAAGAGATTGTGAACGATTATTTCGAAACCGTCACCAAATTCCGAGGGGAGAACGGTGTGAAAATGACTATTCGTTGGCGCACATTCAATGACGGCATCGCCTTCCGCTACGAATGCATCGTCCCCCAAACAGACAATATTATTATAAATGATGAATTGACAGAGTTCAACTTTGCCGAAGACGCCACCTCTTGGTCGATTCCCGCCAACTTCGATTCCTACGAATTTCTGTATCGAAAGATGCCGCTGTCGCAATTGGATAACGCCAACACGCCGATGACAGTGCGCACCGATTCCGGAATATACATCTGCATTCACGAAGCCGCCCTGACTGATTTTCCCGAAATGACACTACGCCAAACGCAAGGCACACGCTTTCAGGCGCAACTCGCCCCCAATCCCGACGGATACAAAGCACGCATCGAAGGAAACAGGTTCGTGAGTCCATGGCGCGTCATCCTAATCACCGACAGCGCCATCAACTTAGTGAATTCCAACACGATACTCAACCTCAACGAGCCGTGCAAAATCAAGGGAGACCTTAGCTGGATTCGTCCGATGAAGTACATCGGCGTTTGGTGGGGCATGCACCTCGGTATTGAGTCGTGGACGATGGACGAACGCCACGGGGCAACCACCGCCAACGCTATCCGCTACATCGACTTTGCCGCCGCCAACAACATCGATGCGGTTCTGTTCGAGGGTTGGAACGAAGGCTGGGAAACATGGGGCGGCCGTCAGAACTTCGACTTCACCAAGCCATACGCTGATTTCGACATGGACTCCGTCGTCCGCTACGCCAAGACAAAAGGGGTGGCGCTCATCAGCCACCACGAAACCGGCGGCAACGTATATAACTACGAAAAGCAGTTGAAAAAAACCTACCGCTGGCTTGCCGACTACGGAATTCACTGTGTGAAAACCGGTTACGCCGGCGGCATTCCCGACAAACACAGTCACCACGAACAGTTTACGGTACGCCATTACCGCAAGGTAGTGCTGACGGCAGCCAAATACCATCTGATGTTGGACGTGCACGAACCCATCAAGCCGACGGGCATCCGACGCACCTATCCGAACATGATGACGCGCGAAGGGGTACGCGGCATGGAATGGAATGCATGGAGCGAAGGCAACCCACCGGAACACACTGAAATACTGCCTTTTACGAGAATGATTGCCGGACCGCTGGATTACACGCCCGGCACCTTCGACATTTTGTTTGAAAAGACGAAAGACTCACCGCTACACCAAAAATGGAACGACAACGACAAAGGTAACAGTCGCGTACACACCACGTTATGCAAGCAGCTGGCCAACTGGGTGATTCTGTATTCACCGTTGCAGATGGCGTCCGACATGATTGAGCATTACGAAGGACATCCGGCATTCCAGTTTTTCCGCGACTACAATCCCGACTGCGACTGGAGCCGCGCGCTTCAGGGCGAAATCGGCGAATACATCGTACTTGTGCGTCGCGCCGGCAACGACTTTTTCCTCGGCGCCACCACTAACGAAGAAGCGCGTACACTGACCGTTCCGCTTGACTTTCTGACCACGGGCAAAACCTACGAAGCCACCATCTACGCCGACGCTCCCGACGCACACTGGGAAACCAATCCGATCGCTTACGTCATTTCGAAGCAGACCGTTACGGCGGCGGACGTACTGACGGTGACACTTGCCGCGGGCGGCGGACAAGCCATCAGTTTCCACGAAAAATAAGAGAAATCGAGGATAGTGGGGACAAGATTGAAATATATCATAATTGTGGCAGAATGGTCACATCAACGAAAAACGCCATCCTACCACAACTCTGAAATTATCTTTACGAACTAATTCGCCATCGTCTTATTGCGAATAGTCTCTTTTTTCAAGATTTCCGCGCGGTTTATTGTGTCAAAGGTGGGCGCGGCCATGATGTCGAGCCACAGCTCATTGCCATTATCTTTCAGCTCGTAACTGTCAGTCAATGCATTAACGGTGAAAGCGGTCGTGTCGGCATCGTTCAGTGTTGCTTTTTCCAACTGTTGATAAACCTCGTTCAGATGGTCGGCATTGAGCACTTGAACGGAAAGGCGGTCTTGCTCAATGTAGAAGTTTACCGTAAATTCCTTTTCCTGACTGTCGCTACAACGTTCGAGCAGGGAAACCAGTTCGTGCATACCGTAAGAGATGGTGCCAAACTGTTCATCAAGATGATAGGTGTCGCAGATATTTTCGACAGCGCCAAGGATACGGTTTTGGGCTTCTGCCAGGGTGAGGTTAGATAATTCAATATTATACATAGTGTTGGAATTTATTCGATGTTATAAAAATACTGGTTTACTTTTTCTTTATAATAATAGTTCAAGCTGGGCGGAATGGACTTCAGCATTTCGGTCTGCTGTTGTGATTTTTTGTCCACGTTCCACTCTTTCGGAGGATTCGGGTTGATGATGTCACGGCCTTCGTTGCTTTCACGTTTTTCGTCTTGTTCACGTTGCATTTGAGCGCGTTCACTCTCCAGCATTCGCGTTTCGATATTCTTTTGACGATTGATGGTTTCGGAGGAAATCTGTTTGTTAACAAGTTCTTTTTCAGTCTTTTCCATATCACGAATCATCTGTTCCACCGACTTGTCGCCGACACCGTTCTGCGATTTCAAGGCATCTTCATACTCTTGCATCATTTTGCGGATGGCCTCTTGTTGCGCTGCCATTTTCGCAAACTGCTCGCTCATCGACTGTCCGTTTTTGCCTTGCTGCCCCTCTTTTTTGCCTTGTTCCATCGAGCGTTTGAGGGCTTCCATCTGACGATTGAGCTGCTGTTGCAGCTCGCGAGCGCTCTTGGTTTTGCCTTTACCGCCCGGATTATTGCACGAACCGTTGCCGCTTTTGTTCTTCTTCTGACAGTTCTTGCATTCGTTTTGCTTCTGTTTCACCTCTTTCATCGATTCCGCCAGCATCAGCGCGAGGTTGTTCATGCTGGTCATGGCGAACTGTTGTTGCGAAAGCGCGTTCTGCACTTTACCATCCTTGAGGGAGGCGACGGAAGCGTCAAGGTAACTGTTGATCTTGGCGACCTCTTCGTTGATGAACGGTTTGACGGAACTCTGTCGGTGCGCCAACGCATCCAACGAGTCGGCAACCAGCTTCATATTTTCGCGAATATTGTGCTGTGCGCGAGCAATATCCGTAATTTGCGATGAGTGCTGATTAAGCGGACGAAGGCGTTCCATATTGTTTTCCTGATTGAAGGAAATCTGCACCAGATTATCCAAAATCTGTCGCAAGCTCTCAATGTCTTCTTCCAGATTTTCTTCCTCGTTTTCCAACATGTTTTGCTCCATCTTCTCCGCCATTTCCTCCATCTTTTCGCCGGCATCTTGCTGACTACCAGCAGCTTTACTCCTATTGTTCTTATTCAAGGCATCCTTGCTGTCCTTCAAATCCTGTTCGATTTGCTGCTGCAGTGCCTTGGTGTCCATCAGCTTGTTGGGATCTTCCAACTCTTTATTGAGTTTCTCCAGATCTTTGAGTTCCTGTTTCAGCTCATTATACTGATTTTCAATATTCTGCTGTTTTTTCAGAAGTTCCTCTTTGTCAATGGCTTTTTGTTCAGTTTGTTTGGAAAGCGCCTTTTCCTCATCGGCCATCTTTTTGGCTTTATCGATGATGTCGTTATACTTTTTCTCAAACTCAAGTTGTTTGAAGAGTTCCAGCTGCTGGTCGAGGGTCTTGTTCAACTCTTCGGTGTTGGTTTTTACATCTTCCACCGCTTTTTTGGCATCCTCCTTGTTGTTTTTCTCATTCAGCTGATCCATCATCTTTTGGAGTTTTTCGTACATCTCCTTGATTTCGTCCGAAAGCACATTGTTGAATCTTTCTTCCAACTCTTTTTGCTTTTTGAGCAGGTTTTCGGGAATGTCTTTATACTTATCCTCCATCATTTTTTGCTGATTCTGAGACTGTTTCATCTCATCAATCTGCTTTTTCAACTCTTCGTACTGCTTGGTAAGTTCTTCCAGCTTCTTCTTGTCCTGCCACGAAAGTTCCTTGTTCTGCATCATCTGCTGCTGCAGTTTGTCAATATCTTTCAGCAGGTCTTTGGAGTCCTGAATAAGTTCCTGTAAATCGTTCTTCGTCTGCGAGTTACTATTTTCAATCTGTTGGTCGATTTCCTCTTCGGTCATCACACGGTAGGTCTCTGCAGAGCTGCGTGCCGACTTCGGTCCATTGACACCATCGTTATCGAAAACCTGGAAGTAGTAGTCGATACGCTGACCGGGGTCAAGCATGAGGCTGCCGGCATCGAAGTAGTGGTAGAAATCCTGCACAGACAGCATCGAATTAATCGGGATATTCTGTACCTTATTGGCTTCCAGTAAGTTATTGTCTTTATCGTATTTTGAATAAACGAACTGGACCTTGGTGAAGCCGTAGTCGTCGTGGATTGTTCCCTTAAAGTAGATGCGGTCGGGCAGCAGCGAATCGTTTTGGCTAACGACGGAAATGTCGGGATACTGGTCCGGAACAATGTTGATGCTGTGTTTCAACGTGTCGGTAGAGACACAGAATTGGTTGTTGTTGGTGATGGCGTAATCAAAGGATGTGCGGATGATCTTGCTTACGCGGAAAACGCCTTTGTCGGACTTAATCGACTGTTTTTCATCGCCTAAAATAAACTGCAAATGGTCGGTGTTGCGGGTATAGAACGACCAAGTAATCTGTGTTCCGTCGGGGATGGTGGCATCACCGTTGTTGTCGATGGTTTCGTCGTTTTTGTGCAGATAGGCGGGGTAGTGAAGCGTCATGGCGAAGCTGACAATGACCGGCTTTGGCAGCACAGTCAGCATGTAGTCGTCGGTGGTGACTTCGTCGGTATAGATACGGAATTTGGTGTCGCCCTGCAAATTTTTGAAAGTGTAGGAAAAATGAATGTTATCGGTTTTCGACAACTGGTATTTTCGTCCGCCGAGGTCGATGTATGCGGCATCCGGCGTTTCGGTACCATTGACTTTTACGCGAAGCACGAACTCTTCATTTTGGAATGTAGAGAGTTTATCGTTTTGAATTTCAAAAGAATAGGGTGCGGGTTTGGCGTAAAATTGATCGTAGTGCACGATGCGTTTTGTAGATTGGGTGAAAATTTCACTACGCACGCTACAGATGATAATGAAGAGCAAAACGGGAATCAGCGCCCACTTGATGTATTTGCGGGTGCGCTGGAACGGAATGGCTTTAACGAACGGGAAGGGTTTGATTTTTTCGATTTTCGTATCAATGGCGGCGGCGAGAATCTCTGCGCTTTTACAGTCGCCACTCTCCTTCATCGCTTCCAACTGAAATAAATTCAGCAGTTTATCGTCGATTTCCGGGAAATGTTTGCCGATGATTTCTGCAATCTGCGTGGCGGTAAGCTGTTTGCCTATGCCGAAAATTTTCAGCAAAGGAATCAGAACATAGAAAACGAAGGTGAGAGCGAAAATGGTCAGGTAAGAGAAAAAGAGAATGGTGCGAACGGTTGAGTTGAAGTATGAAAAATATTCGAGCAGCGCATACGTGATGAACACCATCAATGTGATGATGAGGAAAATCATGCCGCCACGCAAGAGCTTGTTCAAATAGTACTTGCGGACGAATTCGTTAATTTTCTGCCGAATAAATTCCTGATTACTTGTCATCTTCAGCGTTTTCTTGGAGCCAGGTTATATTGTAGAAAGTGTTGTTTTGCTGTTTGAAATAGGAATGCAGCATTTTGTTTTTGCCGTAGATATGCTTGGTGAAAAAATGACGACGGAGGGCGCCGTTCATCTTGTTGAGTTTTTTGCGACGCTCAAAGGTTTTAGCCAAATGGCTGGTTCCGCCATGTTGCTGTCGCGAAAGCTCTATTTCCCTGAGAATCAAGTCTGAAATAGGAATTTGTACCGGACAAACCTGATCGCAGTTGCCACAAAGCATTGCGTTTTTCACGATATGCTCGGTGTCGTGCGCATGATGCAAGCAGTTATCACGAACAATTCCGATAGGGGTGTGTTCTTTGGCATACTCGTACATGGGACACACCGTCTTGCAGCGTCCGCAGTCGATGCAATAGAGCGATTCGCGCAGTACAGGATCTTGCATAATGTGCGTTACTCCATTGTCATACAAGAAGATAGAAATCTGTACGGGCTGTTTGGTGGGCTCGTCGCTTTGCGAGGCGATGTCTTTTTCAACCAACTGGAAAGGATGGTTGATGAGTTTGACGTCATCCGGCAGATAATTGCCTTCCTGATAAAATGAACGCAGGTAGAGGAAGAGTTCCAGGTCTTCGGGGCGATTGACGAGCTTGCTGATGTCCAACAAAACAAAGATTTTGGGAATGCGGTTAAGCAGGTTTTTACTGTTTTTGTTCAGCAATACCAGCGTTCCGGTTTCCACAACGGCAAAGTCGGCCTGCGTGAAAAGATAGGTTGCGCTGGCAGCCCCACTTTCCACATCCGCAAAATGTATCGGCTTGATTGCCTTTGTATTGCGAAATGCTTCGGGCGTATTTGCAAGATCGAAGCAGAACTTGTTGTACGGAGTTTGGGGAATCAAATCGAAAACGAGGTCCGTCAGTTCATTTTCATCAGAAACCCAATAAACCTTGAATCCCTTTTCGTTCATCCTACGGTCGAAGGCGATGAGTTTGTTTTCCATCTCCTCGATGTAGTCGTGGCGCGCGGTGTTGGCCTGCGTCCGGATGAAACTGAGATCAACTTGTGAGATTTCCATGACTAACGAACATTGATTTTCTGAACTCTTCTTTCATGACGTCCACCTTCAAAAGCGGTATTGAAGAATGTCTCCACCAAATCGAAGGCCGTGGCTTGGTCGATAAAGCGTGCGGGCATCACCAACACGTTGGCATCGTTATGCTGACGAGCCAAAGCCGCAATATCATGGTTCCAACACAGCGCGGCACGCACATTCGCATGTTTGTTGGCAGTGATGGCAACACCGTTTCCGGTACCGCAAATCAAAATGCCACGCTCCGCCGCATCATTGGCGACAGCGGCAGCCAAAGGATGTGCAAAATCCGGATAATCAACACTTTCCGATGAAAATGTGCCGTGGTCTTCCCATTCAAAACGATTGGAAAACTGCTTTTTAATGGCCTCTTTTAACTCGAAACCAGCATGGTCGGAAGCAATATGGATTTTCATAAATGTACTTTTTTAGATAATCTGCAAAAGTACAAATAAAAATCCATATAATGGCTATTTTTTCAAGCCCATTTCTCGCTTATTTTTACCAATAAAGATGCAGTAAAGAAAGAGGTCGAAACTCACAATCAGCATATTGAAAACGTAAAGCCAAACCACCGCGTCACCCGGACAGTTGACCACCTTGTGAATGATGCCCATCACATATCCGAAAATGATGATGCTCATAAATATCGGACTTTTCCCGATGACGATTTTGGTGCGAAGGGCTTTTACGATAGATACCGGCCAGCTGGCGGCAAAACTTAACAGCATGAGAATTTCCCAGATACTTGAGTTCATAAACGTAGTTGTTTTATTGTAAACTATTGTTTTATAACAAATTAAAAAATTATTTTTCAGATGCGCCAATGAAGGTCTCCATCAGTTTGCATTCAGGTAGCGGCACCAGTTGCACCTCCGTGGTGAGCGCCGGAACGAGCATCACCTCGCCTTTTTTTAGCAGATACTCCTGTCCGTCTTCCACAAAGCAGGCCATGCCTTCCACGCATACATAAATCACAAACGAGTCGATGCCGGCATACACCTTTTCTAAGGGTTGATTAAAATGTAAAATGTTGGTATTGAACTGTTTGCTTTTTACCACGGGAATCGTTTTGTTCATCGCGGGCACATAGTAGCGGTGGTATTCCGTCTCTTCACCGAAGTGAATGGCCTCTTCGGCATCGGTGGTGTGCAGTTCGCGCGCATTGCCCTGCGCGTCCACACGGTTCCAGTCGAAAATGCGATAGGTACAGTCCGACGACTGCTGGATTTCAGCGAGCAGCACGCCCTTGCCGATGGCATGGACCGTGCCGGCAGGAATGAAAAAGACATCACCGCTGGCAACGGGATAAAATACAAGAAGCTGATCCACCGTGCCTTGTGCGACGGCAGCAAGATAGTCATCCTTGGTCACCCCTTTCTTAAAACCGACGTACAATCCCGCGCCGGGGTCGGCTGCTATGACATACCACATCTCCGTTTTGCCATTGGTGCCATAACGGCGTTCCGCCAACGCATCATCGGGATGCACCTGCACGGAAAGGTCGTCCTGCGCATCAATGAATTTCACCAACAACGGGAAGTCGTTGCCGTAAGTATCGTAAATGCGCTCCCCTACCAAATCGCCCATATAGATTTCCAAAAGTTCATCTAACGCATTGTCTTCCAGCGGAAAACCATTTTCTACTTCGGACACTTTGCCCGCAATGCCGGAGAGTTCCCAACTCTCGCCGCAATTGGTCAGTTTGCCGAAATCTTTATTTAAAACGGTCTTGATTTTTTGCCCGCCCCATATTTTTTCAAAATATTGGGAACGAAATTTCAAAGGTGTCAGCATAGTCGAAATTATTTCCAGATACTCCAGATTTTTTGGGGAATGTCGGTGTTTTCCATACGGCCTTGGAAGAGTTCCGCACCGGGGCCGAAAGCATAAACCGGCACGTCGGTGTTGGTGTGGTACAATTTCTTCCAAGTGACATATTTCTTTAACTTTTTTTGTGCGGTTTTAGGTGAAAGCCTGTCGATTTTGTCATTGATTTTCAAGCCGCCGGTTTCATGGTCAGCGGTGACAATAACCAACGTGTTGGGGTGGGTTTGAGCATACTGATAAGCGATGAGAACGGCATTGTCGAAGTCGAGGATTTCTTCCGACATGTGGCCAAAATTATTGACGTGGCAGGCCCAGTCGATTTGCGAGCCTTCCACCATGAGGAAGAATCCATCTTCGTCGTTTTCAAGAAGTTGCAGTGCTTTCGTCACAGCTGGAGCGAGCCATTCACCGCGGTCGGAGGCACGGTCGGGCTTCTTTTCCGACATCAGCGCCACAACGGGCAGCTGCGCAGCCGCCGTGAGTTCGGTGGTGTTGTAGCAGACAGTGTAACCGCGTTTTTTCATAGTATCGACGAGGGCGAGTTTGTCGTCGCGTTTGTCGGGCAGGAAGTAGTTGAGGTAGCCGCCGACAGCGAAGTCAACATCGCTGAAGGCCAGCTGGCGGGCGATTTCATCCATCATTTTGCGAGAGGTAACGTGGGCGTAGAAGTCGGCGGGCGTGGCGTCGGTGATGTGTGAGGTAACCACGATGCCGGTGGCCTTACCGTGTTGGTGCGCCCACTCGAGCAGTGTCTGGTTCGGCGTACCGTCCTCATTGCAAGCCACATAGCCGTTGATGGTTTTCTTTCCCGTGGAAAGAGCCGAGCCGCCGGCCGCCGAATCGGTGATCGTATCGCTCAAACTGTATGTCATCGACCAACCGTGATAGGGAAATTGCGTCATCACCCCCGGCACACCGCCGTTTAGGTACTTCAGTGAGCGCACTTGCTCCGGTCCCATGCCGTCGCCAATCAGCAGAATCACGTTTTTCGGTTGCCCTTGTGCGAATACTAATACTGTGATTATCAGTAAAATAAAAGTAGAAAAAAATCTTTTCATATAAAACTACAGATTAAAAAAAATGCCAACGGGAAGCCCCCGTTTTGCGGCTGCAAATATACGGCTTTTCGAGGATTGTGTTAGAGTTGTGTCAAGGTGGTGTAGAGCCGGAGCTGCTCCGTCTCAGGTAAAATCAATAGGGCGTTTTTCGTACAGTTTCTATTTCTATACGTGGAAATTCAATGCAATCGATGGCGTAGGTTACGAATGAGTTTTGTTCGGGTGTGATGGTGATATTTTTCATTCGTTTGGAGGCTGTGCAAGGGAAATTTCCGACACCGAGGTCGTAATTGCCTGGTTTTAAGTTGTAAAAGTAAAACTCACCGGCCATATCTATCGTCGTTTTGGCTACGATGGAATCGGTGCCGGCGACGTATAATTGCAGAAATGTGGAATCAGGTACACATGCTCCATCCCTCGTTTTCAGAAAGACTTGCAGTGAGCCGGCCGGTACTTGTGCGGCGAGACAGCCACAAGTGAAAATGAAAGCGATAAAAAGACCGATTTTTTTCATTTTTTGGAATTTTGTTGGGAAATTTGTGAATGCAAATGTGTGCTTTTTTATTCTAAATATCTGTCAATCTTTCCATTAAGCATAATTTGTCAGTTTTTCCAACGGCAAAAATACAAATTTTGTCCGTTTTTCCAACATTGAATAAGGAATCTGTACGGGCAGATAAGCAGGAGGCAGTAAGGCCAGGGGGCATAGGACGTGATTTCGACCTTCGACCTTGCAAATGATTAATTTTCAATTTGAAAAGCTTTCAGCTTTTTCAATCGCCCGCTCCGTCACCTTTGCGACAGCGTAATTCTTTAATTCAGATAGTTTTACAGGGAATGCCGCTGCACTGAACTTAGGCGGTTTCTGTGTTTCGACGATATGGAAATAGGCAAAAATGTTGCGGTGCGAAAGCACGTGCTTCGTCTGCCACAACAGTTGCGGAGCGCTTTTCGCAACCATCTTATTTTCTTTCAGATAACTTTCGAAATCGAAATTTTCGTCCTTCGTCTCCACCAACGGGAACTCGTACAGGTTTTTCCAAATATCGTTTCCCGTGCGTTGTTGGAGCAGCGTTTTCCCGCGATACAGGAAGATGATGTAGTGGAAATAACGGTTCTGGATTTTTACAACCTGTTCTTTGATAGGAAGTTGCTCTACCTGACCGTACCGGTAGGCGTGACATCCGACGGAGAACGGACAGTTCTCGCAGTCGGGTGACTTGGGGGTGCAGAGGGTGGCCCCCATCTCCATCATGGCTTGGTTGAAGTCGCCGGGGCGGGCAGCGGGCAGCCACCGGTTGCAGATTTCAGTGATGTGTTTGCGGGTGGCATCGTTGGCGATGTTTTCGAAAACACCCTGATAGCGAGCGACGAAGCGGAGCACGTTGCCATCGACGGCGGCGTAGGGAAGACGGAATGCGATGGAGCCGATGGCGGCGGCGGTGTAGTCGCCCACGCCCTTCAGCCGGCGAATGCTTGCGTAATCACTCGGGAAAACGCCGTTGTGTTCGGCCAGTATGCTTTTGGCAGCAGCGTGCAGGTTGCGCGCGCGACTGTAGTAGCCCAGCCCCTGCCACACTTTCAACACTTCGGCTTCGTCGGCCAGCGCCAACGCCGTCACATCCGGGAAGGAGGCAATGAAATTGTGGTAATAGCTAATTCCCTGAATCACACGGGTTTGCTGGAGAATGATTTCGGAAATCCAAATTTTGTACGGATCACTTTCCCCCCGCCAAGGCAACTCGCGCTTGTGGGCATCAAACCATTCCAAAAGTGTGTCTGCAAACATGAAACTGCTAAAAAAATGAGAGGCAGAGCACGCTCCGCCTCTATGATATTTGTTGCGGCAAGCCGCTTTGATTTCTCGGGTTAGTTGTTGTCGATGATTTGGAAGAGTTCGTCGAGTTTGGGGGTAAGGATGATTTCGGTACGACGGTTTTTAGCACGAGCTTCTTTGGTGTCGGCGGGATCAATGGGGAAAAATTCGCCACGACCGGAAGCGGAAATGCGCTGCGGGTTGATGTCGCCGTAAGCCAGCAAAAGCTTAACCACGGAGGTGGCACGCATCACGCTGAGATCCCAGTTGTCCTTCACCTGACCGCTGCCGTTGTAGGCGAGGTTGTCGGTGTGACCTTCAATGAGCACGTTGATGGTGCTGTCGGCTTCCAGCACTTTCGCCAGTTCTTGCAATGCGGCCTTACCTTCGCCTTGCACTTCCCAACGAGCGGAGGCAAAAAGCAGTTTTTCATCCATGGATACGTAAACCTTGCCGTTGCGCTGTTCCACTTTCAGACCGCTGCCTTCGAAATTCTTGAGTGCATTGCTGACCTTATCCTTCAGCGCACGCACCTCTTGGTCTTTTTGTGCCAAAATCTTCTGAAGCTCGGTCAGACTTTTTGCATATTCGTTGAGGGAATCTTGTTTGGCTTGCAGTTCATCTGCCTGCATTTCAAGACGTTCCTGCATTTCAGAAAGTTCCCTTTCCTTGTTTTGCAGCTGCAGCTGTGCGCTGTCGAGGTTGCTGGAAAGCTGAGTGATGGCGGCGTGGCTGTCCTTCGTCAGTTCGGCGATGTTCTTGGCCAGCTCATCGTAATCGTGACGTGATTTCGCATACTCGACTTCGGTTTGTGCCAGCTTGCGACTCAGGTCGAGAGTGTCTTGCTTCAACTGGTCAACTTTGCTGCGGAGGTTCGTCACCTGACGGTCTAAATCTTTGTTTTTATTCTGGCAATCAGTAAGTTCGGTAGATGCAAACTGTTTGTCATCCATACATTCTTTGTACCTTTTATCAAGTTCGAGGTACTTCTGTTTGGTCACGCAAGAGGTTGCGCACAGGGCCATAACTGCGATGGCGATGAACAGGATTTTCTTCATATCCGTTACGTATTAATAAATGGTCGGTTAAAATGGTCAAGGTTGAAAACCGTCAAAAAATGGCAGTTTTTGTGTAGCCGGCAGAACATCAACATCGAAAATACGTTTTTTAAGTAGTTGATTTTATGGAAGAAACCAGCGAGTTGTGGATTAGAAATTTAAGGGCGCAAAAATACAAAAAAATCCATTGCTGTCCGGTAAATATTTTCTGACTGTCAAAATTTCCTGCGCATTTCCTGTTTCACGCCAAAGGCGGAAAATAATTTTCAAATTCCAATTAAAAGAACTCTCCACTTTCAGTTCTCAACTCTCCATAACCGTCATTATCAGAAAACGTTCTAAAGTCGTTTCAAATAGAGAATAAAACAGGATGATTCTGACAAAAAAAGGCCTCAAATCTTGCGATTCAAGGCCTGAATTTTTGGTGTGCCCGGGACAAGAGTCGAACTTGCACGTCTCTCGACACTCGCACCTGAAACGAGCGCGTCTACCATTCCGCCACCCGGGCGTTTGTTTTATTTCAAAGAGTCGATGAGCTTCACCAGGTCGTTTTTGCGTTGCAAGCCGACGAGGGTCTCAACTACTTCGCCATTTTTGAGGAAAACCAACATCGGGATGTTGCGAACACCGAACTGCATCGCGATGTCGTTGTTTTCTTCGGTATCACATTTACCGATAACAACTTGATCTTTGTACTCTTCGGAAAGTTCGTCCATGATCGGGCTCAAAGCGCGGCAGGGGCCACACCATGTTGCCCAAAAGTCAATAATCACGAGCTTGTCGCTCTTGGTGATTTCTTCAAAATTGCTGTTGTTGATTTCCAGTGCCATAGTTATTGTTTTATGGTGCTCAAAAAAGCGTGCAAAAATACAACTTTTTTTAATACGAAAAGTGCTTGCAGAAAAAATTTTTTTCTTCGGCCAACAGCTTTTACGCGTGCCGTTAGCGTCACCCCGGATTGAAGGACTTAGGACTTGAGACTTAGGCCTTACGCTGGAAGTCGCAATTCATTAGTCAATTAAAATCAATCGCGAAACTGTAATTATTTACAGCCGAGTTCCGACTGCTTTTGACTGACGGCCATGCCCAAAGAGGTAATCTGTTCCTGCGCCCTGAGCTTGTCGGAAGTTGACATATCCTCATATTTTGAATAGACATCGTCCAGCGCATTCGCGAACTTGGTTTGGTTTTGCTTGATGCCTTCACACGAAGTGCTGGCAGCGACTTTCATTTTGTAAAAAGAAACCAGCTTGACAACGGCATTATAGCCCTCACCCTTGTCGGCCTTTTCTGCGGTGGCCGTGGTGTCGGAGCCCGAAGCCGCACCGCTTTTTTGCATATCGGTACAAGATGCAAATAACAAACAAATGGCTGTCAAACAGATAGAAACGATTTTCTTCATAATGATTTTATTAAAAACAGGATGCAAAAATACAAATTTAGTTTTAAAGTAGAAAGCAGGAAGTAGAAAGTAGAAAGCTTTTCAAATTGAAAGTTGAAAATTAATTTTGGGAAGTAGTCATCCTTACTGCTTTCCACCTACTGCATACTGCTTAAATTCCTATTTCCTCATTCCTAATTAAAACTGGTCATTTCTAACTCTCTTGCAGCGCAGAAGTGCGTGCCGGCCGTCGGCGAGTGTAGTGGCGAAAATGGTGGTGCCACCGCCGTCGCGCAGTTTCAGGCGTTTCCGTAGATCCGCCGCCGACATCGGGAAATTGCGCACCGTAATGTCGGCCGCCGGCAAGTCGGCTAAGCCGCTTTTCAACTCCGCCTTTCCCATACCAAAAACGGATTCTATTTGGAAAATGCGGCCGAAAAAGTCTTCATGCAGCTCGGAAGATACATACAAATGACTGTTTTCCTGCACTTTAAGAAGTTGATAGCGGGCGGCCAGCGCATCCATGCGGCCCGCCTTCATCACCGTGGCGTGCGGCTCATAAAGGTAGCTCCCGGCATTCACCGCCGCCTTCCGAACGGGAGCGTTTTCACTCAAAACCGCCACCCGCGGCGCAGCGTCGGGCTCCAGATTCACACACACAGCCTGTGTCTCAGCGTCGGCCGCTTCCTCCCACTTCACCTCCACCAACAACTCCTTCACCTCGTTATGCACAGCCACCACATGAATAGCCGAAATATTCGATAACTGTTTGTGCAACAATGAAATATCAAACAGCGGTGACAATTTGACAATCAGATGACGGCATTTTTTTTGAATAATAGGCAGAAGTTGAAGCAGGTCGGGTTCGCAATCTTCCAGCCGGAAAACCTTCTGTCCCTCTTTGCGACGGGCCGGATCAATGAAAATGCAGTCGCAGGCGGCGAGCGTGGACAGCAGTTCCGTGGTGTCACCGCAAATCACCTCCACGTTGGAAAGCCCCAACACGTTGAAGTTGTGTCGGGCGGCATCAGCTACAACCGGCTGTTTTTCAATGAAAACCACGTGCGAACAACGACGCGCGAAAGCGCTGCTGTCAATACCCATACCGCCGGTCACGTCCGCGAGCGTGCCGCCGAAAACCAAAGATGCTTTGTAGGCCGCCGTCAGTTCCGAAGAACACTGTTCGACCGACAGCGGTGGTGGAAAAAGCAAATCGAAGTTGCCGTACCACGACGGCAGCTTCGATTTCGCCTTTTGTCGTGCCTGGATTTGCTGTACCAGCCACATTTTATCGTAGGATTCGTACCAATGCGCCTTCGCCGACAGGGTGTAAACGTCGTCGTTAATGTGCTGTCGGATGATTTCGGCGGCGGTCACTGCTATTCCTCCTTCGGTTTTTCATTCATCATTTTAATCTTGTATTCCAGCTCTTTAACCTCCTGTTTGGCGGCATCAATCTTCTTTGAGAATTCAGCTTTCAGCAGGTCGGCGTTTTTGGAATTAGCGAAGAAACCGAGATTGTTTTCCCAAATGGAAATGTCGTTCTTGAGTTGTTCGAGTTTGTTGGTGAGGAAGCGTTTTTCCTTGTCGAGCAGACGGTCGGCATTCGGGTCGCTGAGGATGTTGTCGATGCGGGTGCGATAGTTGTCGCGGCGACGGTCTTCGGAGCTGACCTTGAGGTCGGCGAAGCGTTTGTCGAGGGCTTCACGATAAGCGGTATAGATGCGGTCTTTCTCTTTTTTCGGCACGAAACCGATTTCGGTCCATTCGCGCTGGTAGGCCTTGATGGCTTCGAGATTTTCGCTACGGTCGGCACCGAATTCGTGATTTTTCAGACGTTCGATTAAATCCTCTTTCTTCTTCAGGTTTTCGGCTTCGATTTCCTGAGCATTGTTGAAGTAGTTGGATTTGGCTTCGAAGAACTGGTCGCAGGCGCCGCGGAAGCGTTTCCAGATGGCTTCGGAATGTTTGCGTGAGGTGGCACCGATTTCCTTCCACTCTTTTTGGAGCTGGATGATGTCTTCGGTAGCGGCACGCCAGTCGGTACGCTTGGCGATGGCCTCGGCGCGGATGGCCAAATCGACCTTCATGTTGTAGTTGGTCTGCTGTTCGTCTTTGATTTTGCCAAAGAAGTCCTTCTTCTTTTCGAAGAATTTGTCCAAAGTGCCTTTGAAACGGGTCCAGATTTCTTCGTTCACCTTTGGCGGTGCGGCGCCGAGGGTTTTCCAAACTTTCAGAAGTTCAGTCAGCTGGTCGCTGATAGCGTTGAAATCCTTGGCGTTTTCAGCAGGCTGAGCGGTAAACTCTTCTGCCTTTTCGCACAAAACCACCTTGGCATTATAATTGTTCTGCTGTTCGGCATAAATCTGGTCGTAATGTTCGCGGCGACGCTGGTTGATTTGGTCGGAAGCGTTTTTGAAGCGTTCCCAGAGTTCCTCTTTTTTATCTTCCGGAACGGGTCCGATTTCCTTCCATTCGTTGTGCAGGTCTTGTAATTCTTTGAACGACTGATTGATAGAATCCTGGAGAAGCAGTGATTCGGCCTGTTCGCAGAGTTTGATTTTCTGTTCGAGGTTCTTCTTCAGGTCCAAAGTCTTGAGTTCCTTGTTGATGCGCAGAATGTCGAAGAATTTTTCAACATAAAAATGGTAATTCTGCCAGAGGTTGTTGGATTCGTTCTGCGGAACGGGGCCGACATTTTTCCATTTTTCCTGCAGTTCTTTGAACTTGTCGTTGAGGTTTTTGAGATTGTTGAGGTTGTTTTCATCCTCGATGAGAACGCGGAGTTCTTCGAGGATGGCGTTTTTGGCATCGAGGTTGCGTTGTTTTTCAGCTTCGATATTTTCCAAAAACTTGTTCTTATTATTTTTGAAAATCTGGAGGGCATTATCGAATTTCACTTCGACTTCGCTCTTTTCGGGTTCGAAATTTTCTTTCTGGCCGCCTTCGGCGATAAATTTCTCCAGCTGTTCTTTTCTGATTTCCTTTAATTTGGCGATGATGTTGGTACGAAGCACGCCGACGCGCTGTTTGATTTTGTTGTAATCGGGGTCAGCGACGATGCGGTGGAGTTCTTCGACAGCGCCATCCAGGGTGAGGTCTTTGTATTCGGCTTCAACCTGTTCGAGTGATTCGGCGGGAGCTTCGGTTTCCGCTTCGTCCTCGGTCTCAGCAGCTTCGACGTTGCCGGTTTCGATTTCGGCCATCATGTCTTCGGCCGACTGTGCTTCCGCGGCGACCGGTTGAGCTGCGGGAGCGGGAGTTTCCGTTGTTTCAGCCTGAGGTTCTTCGGGAGCAACGGTAGGCTCGGTCGTTGTTTCCGTAGCATCTGAATTTACTGTGGGTTGGGCTTCTTCGGAAGCGCCAGTGGTCGCATTAAGAACCTGATTTTCATCATTTTCCGTGCGGAGAAGATCGTTTTCTTCCATAAAAGTGAGAAGTTTAAATTAATAAAATTGGTTGTTACAAAAGGGGTGCAAAAATACACGATTTTCACGAATATGCAATGCCTTCCCTATTTTTTCTTTAGTAATGAAATGGTTGCCGTCACCGGATAATGGTCGGAAACGCCGATTTCCGTGCCGACAGTATGGCCGTACGACAGGTAGCACGGTGAGTGCAGAATGTAGTCGATGCGGTAGTTGGGCATGGAGCCGCCATGGTAGGTGGCGCAGGTTCCACGCCCGCTCTTGCGGAAGGTGTCGTCCAACTTGCGGGCGACTTTGTTGTAGCAGTAGCCGGCGGGCGTGTCGTTGAAGTCGCCGCACACAATCACCGGATAGGGCGAACGATCGATGTGGGCGCGCAACGAGTCAGCCTGCGTCTGTCGCAATGCCGCCGCATCCGCCACCTTGCGATACAGCTTTTTGGCATTCTTCTCAAACGCCGGATCCTGCCCCGCATTGGTCGTCAGCTGCTTGCTGATGGCATAGTCGGTCGCGCTCATGTGAATCGATGCCAAATGCCCGTTGTAAACACGGATGGTATCATCCCGAAACTTGATATCGACATACACCACCGCATTCGACGTCTGGTCGTCAACCACCGGTCCGGCATTCACAATCTTGTACTTGCTGAATACCGCCAGACCGAAATAATATTTATTCTGAGAAGTGTCGGTAAAATAGAGATAACGATGGTCGTCGGCTTCATCGACATGCAAAATGCTGGCGATTTCGTCCGAAGTGTGAAAGTCCAAAGTTTCACTTTTATCCCAGAAAAACTCCTGAAAACAAGCAATATCGGGATTGGCCTCCGCCAGATACGACATCACCAGCTTCAAATCGGCACGCCGCCGCCCCATGTCGCTGTCTTTGTACAGCCCAAACAGGTTGGCGTTGTAACTCAACACCTTCACCGCACTCGGACAATTTTCGGGCACATCGGCACCGCGAAATTGGAAATGTTTATCTATCGTATTTATATTCAATAAAATAAGTAATACGGAAATCAAACAAAAACGATATTCCAAAAAGAGCCACACAATCGCAAAAATAACATTCGCTCCAACAATGTAAGGAAATGCGATGCCGCAAAATACCACCAAACGCGAGACTGAGGGATGAATCACACCCGCAAAAAAGGAAAGCAGCAACAAAAATGCCGCCACAATATTACACGAAAGTATGATTAAAAAAAGCAGTCGCTTCGTATTCTCTCTTTTTGCCATAATTATTTTTTATTAAAAACCGGTAATCAGTACACTCAACTTTCGCAGGTCTTTTTTTCTTGCTATAATGGAGACTTGCGACTTTTCACATCGAAATTGGAAATATGACGGCAAATCCATTCATTCTCGTTGTTCTCGTTGTTCTCGTCATTCTCGTTTCTCAATCCTAAGTCTGTTATAATTATTTTGTTAACTTGTGAAACTTGAATCAGTATATTACTTTTCTTTTATCGTTTATAATGATATAAAAAATCTCGTTCTTCGGTTGTCAAGGCGCCGTAGCCGTCTTTTGAAATTTTGTCCAAAATGGCATCCACGCGTTCCTCATCGCGTTTTTTTTGTGCATTAAAATCAGCATCCGACACAGGACGAGAGGAGGTGTTGGAATAATAGAATTTAGGTTTCTTGCGTTTGGGCTTACGGTTGAAAATCTTTCCGGCGTACAAATACCAAAGGGCGACCAACGTTCCGTATATGGCGCCGCCCAAATGCGAAAAATGCCCGCCGGCATTGCCGCCAGCGACACCCAACAAATCAATGACGACGAACACCAACGCCACCCACTTCAGTTCCAACCTGCCTAAAAACCACAGGTTTATGGGATGATGCGGACGGTAAACGGTCACCGCAAACATAATCGCCATCACCGCCCCCGACGCACCGACACAGCACGATTGGGAAACCACGCCTGCAAAAACCGGGAAAACATGGTAGGCCAACAGATAGAGCAGATTACCCGCCACACCACCAATCAGATAGGTTGCCAACAGCTGCTTGCCGCTTTTATACTGCAAAAAGAATTTCCCCAACACATAAAGCATCAGCATGTTGAAAAAAAGATGCCAAAAACCAGCATGAACGAAAAGGCTCGTGATAATTGTCCAAGGACGCGACAAAGCCAAATAGTAGTCGGTATGAAATGCAAACACATCGTAATAAAATGCCTGCAAGTGGATGGGATTTCCCATCAGTGAAGAGCCGACCAGCACCAAAATCTTAACGGCCAGCATGAGCACCCATACGGCGATGTTGACCAGCATGAGGTTGCTAAGCACGCTTTTGGATTGAAAAAACTGCTTCACGCCCAGCCACCAGAAGTGGAAACGGTCGCGCGGAGATGGAAAAGGATATGGCATAGTCGAAATTTATTTAACCTGAATGTTTTTTTTGTAAAAAGATGTAAATCAATACCATTCATCCACATCTTGACTTCGCTGCTGGTCGTTTCTGCGCCAAAGGAGAATGAGTATGATGCCGACCAGCATACCGCCCAAATGGGCGAAATGACCTATGCCGTCGGCGGTACCGGTGACACCGAAAATCAATTCCAACAGACCGTAACCCAGCACAAACCATTTGGCTTTGATGGGAATGAGAAAGTAGAGGTAGATTTGAGAATTCGGGAAGAGCATACCGAATGCCAGCATCACGCCGAAGCATGCGCCGGACGCACCGACGATAACGTGAATGTTCGTCAGGTCATCTTTCAGCCGGGCCAACTGGTCGCCCACGGCATTCAAGGCCTGCGCATCATTGGGATTGGCAGAAAGATAAGAGTAACATTCCGATAAATGGCGGCGGAATTCGGGTGTCAGGCCGGAGATGTGATTTTGCTGGTAGAAGTTGGCGAAATTGGTGAAATCGGGATTGGCGACGAAGGCGTCAATGAGGTTGAGGTCGGGCTGCAAAGTATAACCCAGCACCGCGTAATGCACCAGCCCGGCGCCGATGCCCGTGGCAAAATAGTAAAACAGAAAACGTTTCGTGCCCCAATAGTTTTCCACCACCGCGCCAAACATCCACAAAGCGAACATGTTGAAAAACAGGTGGCCGAAGTTGGCGTGCATAAACATATAGGTCACCAACTGCCAAATATGGAAGTCGGGCGCACTGAAGTAGTGCAACCCCAGCCATGTATCCAAATCAATGCCGAAATTTTGGACAACGAGTTTGGCCAAGAAGAACAAGGCATTGATAATCAATAAATTCTTGATTACCGGAGGCAGAATCTGAAAGCCGCCCATCCGAATGTTATCGTCCATATTGCTATCTCAATTAAGTTATGTAAGATACGATTTTAGAGGTAAAAAGTTCATTTAGCGTTGAATGACAATCTTGTGCGAAGCTCTTCCCTGCTCGGTTTGGACCTGCAAGAAATAGATGCCCGGCGCCCACGAACGAGTGTTGAGACGATAGGAATTTTCGCGCCCCACAGTGATGGCATCAACCAGCCTTCCTTGTGCATCAAAGACGGCAATCTGCTGCAAACCAGCGGCTTCGACTGTGACAATGGCGTTGGCCGGATTCGGATAGCAACGCACATTCAACCAATAATTGCTGATGCCCGTCGTGTCGGAAGTACCGGTTGTGTCGGTCGGCACCGTGTCGGTAACGGAGAGGTACATATTGACCGTACTGTCACACCCCGCCGCGCTGGTCAACACTACGCTTTGGCTACCCGCCGCCGCGAACTCCACACCATTCCAACTGTACGGCAGGTCGCTGGCACTGACCTCCAAATAATCATCCACATTATAAGTCGGATTAACCGTAAGATGCAACGTTACAATGCTGTCGCAACCGTCAGCGGTGGCCAGCGTCACCGTTTGTGTGCCGGCGGCGTCCATCACGATGTCGTTCCAAGTATAAGGCAGGTCGCTGGCGCAGATCGTCAAATCCTCCTGGGTCGCCACCGGCTGCAAAACCGTAAGGTGCAACGTCACGATGCTGTCGCAGCCATTCGCAGCTATCAAGCTCTGCTGGTAGGTGCCCGTCGTGGTGTAAACTTCATTATTCCATAAATAATTACCACACGACGTTTCAAAAATCGTGTCATACACCGGCTCTCCGATGGTGAGGTTCAAAATAACAATGCTATCACAACCGTTCAACGAGGTGAGTTGTTGTTCGTACGTTCCGGTTTGCGTATAAAGCTGACCATTCCAAAAATAGGATCCACACACAAACTCGTCAATCGTGGTGTAAATAATGTCGCTAATTGTCAAATTCAAAGTCACAACACTATCGCAACCGACCGCGTTTTGGAAAGTCTGCGTGTAATTTCCGGTAGCGGTATAAGTTTCATTATTCCAAGTGTAAGAGCCGCAAGCGGTGACGGAAAATGCGGAGTTATAAGCATTTACCACCGTAAGATGCAACGTCACAATGCTGTCGCAACCATTGGCGGCCAGCAATGTCGCCTGATAATCGCCGGCAGCCGTCAAAGTCTGCCCGTTCCACACGTACGGGGTCTGCCCTTGACAGATTGTCAAATCTTCTTCACCGGCAGCCACCGGATTGACAACCAACTGCAGGGTGACCACACTATCGCACCCGCCTACCGACGGCAAGGTTGCAGAATACGTTCCCGCAGCCGTCAATGAAAGTCCATTCCACAAATAAGGGATCTCGTTTGCGCAAAGCGTCAGTGTTTCATCCGCCGTTATTGTGCAGTTGTTCGTGGTGAAATTCCACACCATTGACCACGGGGAGAAATCCACACCGTTGATTGCACGCACACGCCAATAGTATGTGGTGTTCGGCATCAAATCATACAAAGTAGCAGATGTATTTGTAATTTGTTGATAATCAATATTATTTGTAAAATTCACATCCGTTGCGTATTCCAATTGGTACTGTTGGGTGTTGGGAACGCTGGTCCATGTGAACAGCTGGCCGTCGGTCGGAATCGCGGTGCTGCCGCTGGCCGGAGAGACCAATGTCGGCGCCGTATGCATATTCAAAGAATTGGTGGTAAATGTCCAAACCGCACTCCATGCGGAGGTGTCCACACTCGTGTAGGCGCGAACACGCCAATAATAGGTCACATTATATACTAAACCGCTGACACTCTTATAATAAGATGTAGCGGTTCCATTCAACAAATTGTTGGTATTGAATGTAGGCAAAACGTCCAACTGATATTGGAAGCCGCTCACGCCACTCATTGACTGCCAATTTAGCGTGGTGTTAAGTGAAGACAGGGCGCTACCGTTGGTCGGAGACGACAGCGTGACGGTTGCTGGTGTGGTGAACGTCCGCACCAGCGACCAGGCGGAGGTGTCGGTCGCCGTGCAGCTGCGAACACGCCAGTAATAGGTTTTCCCGAAATACAGTCCGCCTTGCGTTTTGTAATAGGTTGTCGAACTGCTTGTCACCAGATATTGTGAATTGAAGTCCTCCGTCGTGTCGCACTGGATCTGGTAGGTGCTGGTGCCCGAAATGGAGCTCCACTCCAGCGATGCGGAGATCGAAGAAAGCTGCGCGCCGTTACTCGGGCTCGTCAGCGTGGGGCGGGCAATCGTGGTGAACGTCCGCACCAGCGACCAGGCGGAGGTGTCGGTCGCCGTGCAGCTGC
>JAKSMF010000019.1 GCA_024400775.1 Bacteroidales bacterium
AGTTGAGAGATGAAAGTTGAGAGATGAAAGTTGAGAGATGAAAGTTGAGAGATGAGAGTTTTTTTAATTGAAAATTATTTTTCGCCCGTATTTTTTTACCAGACGGAAATAATTCTGTTTAACTTTTACAACTCCTTCAAATACTCTTCAATGTATTGGCGAATTTCGTCCAAATATTCAAGTTCTTCACGATTATCGGATTCTGATTTCTGGAGCCACTCTTTCGCTTTCTGATAAGAATCCTTGGCTTTAGCATTTTCTTTCATTGCCAAATGAAGTTCGCCGATGTAGAAATAAAGGATGCCTATTTCCGTCGTGTTCAGGGATGACCCATTGATTTTCTGCTGAAAGAAGTCAATCAAAGACTGCGGCTTGCCGGCGAACACATAACTGTCGGCGAGACGATTACAAATCCCAGGATGCGCTGGCTTTAAGTTGAAAATATTTTCAGTGGTGATTAGATATGCTTTATCGTTCAATCCCAACTGAGCAGTAAGTATGTTCATTTGGGTGTTGAAATCCTGAGACATGAGTTTGTCTGACTGGATAAGATATTTCAAGGCGGTGGCAAAGTCTTTTTTTTCAAGATAAATGCTGCCTATCATTCTGGCAGCGTCCGACTTAAGCTCCTTATTCTTATATAGTTGAAGTGATTTTTTGGCGTGCGGAATCGCGGCATCCGGTTTGTCAACATAAATGTACGCATACGATAAATTGTAGTGCGCATCTGCGTTTTTGGAATCAAGTTCCAATGACTGCTCATAGAAGGGAATGCTATTTGCAAACTCATCATTCATAAGCAAATACAATCCCATACAATAAAGAGAGAGGGCATCATAAACGCCATGTTCGTAAGCGATTTTATAATTATCGTACATATAGTCTAAAACGCTGTCGGTGAGCCAACGATTGTCGTACTTAAGATCGACTTCGCGGTAAAAGTCGCCGAGCGTTTTGTAGATTTGATAGTTGTCGGGATATTTCGTTTTTAGACGATTCAGCAGCGAGTCGGGGGCGAAAGCGAAGAGGGAGAATTTCCCCGCCTGTCCGCGGTAATCGTAAACATCTTCATTGGGTTTCAAGTCCTTCAGTGCGAAGAACTGGTGCATAATACTGGTAACGAAGTAGTTGAGCACCAATTCGGTTTTAGCGATGACGTACTCGGGCCGGTCGTTGGTGCTGTCGGCGCGTTCAAGCAGTACCATAGCCGACTCATATTTCTTTTTTTGAATCAACTGTTTGGCCATGGACAGCGTGTCTTGCTGCGCAATCGTGTTCAGCAGAAAAGTGGCTAAAGCCAGGGTAAGAAGTAATTTTTTCATTGTTGGGTTTTTTGGATGAGAATTTTATGCTAACGTATTTTTACTGATTTTTGACTTTTTGCAAGTCAGCTAACAGATTCTAAGAGGAATTACGGGGCAAAAATACGTATTATTTTCTTATTTTTAGCAGTTTGTGAGATTTTTGGTTAATAATATTTTTAAGGCAGCAAAAATACAGTTTTTTCGGTAATGATATGGCACAAAATCAAACGCGGAAAATAATTTTCACATTTCAATTTTCAATTACCCCCCCCCAACTCACATCTCTCATCTCTCATTAGTAATGTTGCGATAAAATTTTAAAAAATCATATAAGTTATTGATATAATATAAGATACAAGCGTTCTTGGATTTTTTGATTTGAATATTGTTTCTATATTACCACCCCTTTATCCCCTCCTTAAAAAGGAGGGGAATTCATTGCTGACGCTTTTATTTCTTTATCTTCAAAATAAATATCGCAACAGTACTAATCTCTCATCTCTTATCTCTCAACTCCATAATCGCCATGATTTGAACAGAAACATTATACGAACACGCAATTCCTAATTCCTTAATTCCTCATTCCTAATTAAAAAATGGTTCCCCCGCCGACGACACGACCGTCCTGGTACAACACTAACGACTGTCCCGGCGTCACGCCCCACACGGGTTCTGCAAAAGTGAGCAGGCACGTATTTCCCGAAATTTCAATAGAGGCTTCGGCAGCCGAACTGCGATAGCGAATGCGCGCCAATACCTGCGGATTGCGCTTTAATGCTTCTACATCCGTAAAGGCACACTGTTCTGCATTTACGGTATTCCGCAGTAAATCATCACGTTCGCCGAGGGTCACCGTATTTTTTTCCGCATCAATGGCGGTAACGTAGCGCGGTGTGCCAAACGCCACCTTCAACCCTTTGCGCTGTCCGATGGTGTAATTCGGGAAGCCCTCGTGCCGTCCTACCGGTTTCCCCTGCATGTCTAAGAAATCCCCCGGAAAACAACGGCTGGAAAAGTCAGCCACGTTGCGTGACAAAAAATCACGGTAATTGCCGTCAGGGAGGAAACAGATATCCTGACTTTCAGTTTTTTGTGATAATTTCACAAAGCCACGTTCCGCCGCCATCTGGCGCACCTGCGGCTTGGTGAAATCGCCCAACGGGAACACCGTCCGCGACAGGTTTTCTTCCGTCAGCTTCCAAAGAAAATAGGTCTGGTCTTTCTGCACATCGGCGGCAACCGCTAAATAATAATGTCCTTCATGACAGACAATCCGCGCATAGTGGCCGGTGGCGATTTTTTCGCAGCCGAGTTCGTCGGCCTTGCGCAACAACATCCCCCACTTAATTGTCGAATTGCACATCACGCACGGATTGGGCGTGCGCCCGCGCATGTATTCGTCAATAAAATTCTGCATCACGTTTTCGCGGAAAGAGTGACGAAAATCCAAAATATGATGTTCAATACCTAAACGCGCGGCCATTTCCTGCGCCTGCACAACGGAGTCTTCACTTCCACACCCCTGCTCCGCGCATGTCGTATCCTCCACGTCAAACGTGCGAAAAGTGGCGCCGACCAACTCGTGACCCTGTTCTTTCAATAACATGGCGGCCACCGTACTGTCAATGCCGCCCGACATACCGATAAGGATTTTCATAGTTAGAAGTTAGAAGTTAGGAGTTGAGAGTTGGAATGCATATCGCGCATTACTTGTAGCTCCTAACTGATCCCTGAATTACAAAGTTATTATATGTTATTATTTTAGTTTCGCAAGTTCGCAGTTGATTTTAATTGACTTGTGGCCTGGAGTCGTAGTACTAAGTTCCAAACCTCAACCTCAACAAAAATCAGTCCGCAAAAGTTAAGTTATTATTTTAAATATCAACAAATTAGGAGCCAAGCGGCCGAAACCGTGCTTAGCTCCTAACTGTTACAGAAACCTGCAATTAAGGCAGATTATCTTTTATTTACCTTGAAAGTGCTAACACCGTTGTCGGTGGTGACTTTCATGATATACAAACCGTTAGCCAAATTGCTGAAGGAAATCTGGTTGGTGTTACCGATTTCGGCGGCAACGCGCTGGCCCTGAAGGTTGTAAACTTCAACCTGCTGGATGGTCTGAGCGGTCTGGATGTTAACGTAGTTGGAAGTCGGGTTCGGGAAGACGACCATTTCGTCGCTGATGGTCATATCGTCGATATCGACAGTACCTACAGCAACCATAGCGTTAAGAAGAGTGAAGCTTGAGCTTGCTGACATGTTGAGGATCTGTGAGTTGTTTGCATCATACAAACGGAGATAGCCGCTGGTGATACCGTCACCATAGGTGTCTTTCAGTTCAATACGATAGCAACCGTCTTCGGTAGGAGTCCATGTGAACTCGTTAACAGTGCTCGGAGTAAGCTGGCTGGAAGGAACATTCATGACCACATTGTTGTTCGGGCCATAAATCTTGAATGAATTTTCAGTGCCCTGGCTACCAGCAGAATACTGGTCGGTTTTCAACTTAATCGTCATCGTGCCGCCACCGTTGGCAACAAGTTTCTTAATAGTAACAGATTTTTCATCCGTCTCAAAAGCAGTACCGTTGGCATTAGTGATTTTCACCTTAATAACCTGATTGGTATTGGTATTGATATTGAAATTCGGGAGCTGGATTTCTGAACTTTGCATGGAGGCGATATTGCCGGTCCACTGGTAAGTCTGGGGAGCACCATTAGCAACGCTATACTCGAATGTGAGGGCAGTCAAAGCGTCAGAACCCACATTAGAAACGGTAGCCTTCACAGCGCGTTCAGAGGCACAATTCAAGATTTCAACATTGGCGACGCCGTCCAAACGGGGGCTCAAAGCCGGCATGTTGACATTTTCGATTTCGACTTCGCAACCGGTCAGGATTTCCTGATTGCCTTGAGCGACGAAAGCGATGAATTGAAGGTCTTCCAATTTAGCAGCAATGGCATTCGGTGAACCAAGAGATGCGGGGATAGTGTAAGTATAAGTCTTTTCAACAAAAGAACCTGCGGTAGTCGGAGTGACATCTTCGCCCCACTGACCGGTAATCAGGTGGCGAAGCATGTGCATGTGACGATACTGGCTGCCCACAACCTGAGCCGGATTCAAGCTGGAACCCGACTGGCTGCCAATGACATTGTCCTGGATAATAGCAATATTCAGTTTGTTGGTGGCATTAGCTTCAGCGCTGGTGTAGTAAAGCTGAACGGTGATGTTCAGTTCGCGCGTGCTCCAGTCCAAAGTGCCACGTGCTGCAATGTTGACTGGAGAAGACTGATTCAAAATCGTGTTGGCGGCACCTGTCCAAGAACCACGATTAAGCGCGGTTATCCCGTTGCTGAATACATGACGATTTACCGTACCTGACGGATAGCCATCCAAATTCGTCTGGTTGGCCAGCGCATTGCCGAATTGCGTGGTGTAGGTATTTGCAGCATAACCGCCCGCGTGAACGTTAATCACGAAAACGCGCCCCGGATGTGAGTCCATAATCTGATTGGCGATTTTGTGACCATCAGGACAATAGCCGCAGTTGATACCGGTGTACTCTTCCAATACCACGTTTTTGTTCGACGGCGTGGTGGAAACAAACTGTTCATTTTGCGCATTAACCGTAAATACGGACATCAGCGCAACGGCCATAAGAAGTAAAGTTTTCTTCATAGGATTTAATATTTAAGTGAATAATTAATGTGTCAGAATTACTTTTTTTCGAGCCGCAAAGATAAGGAAAAGTTATAAAATATCATTGTTTATAAAAAAATATTTCACTGATTTTTTTATACCGAAAACAAAAGTACCTTTGCAGCATTACTTAAACAATAGAATTATGAAGAAAAGATTTTTCGTATTTGCCTTATTAGCAGTTCTTTGCTGCACCACTATCAATGCTCAGACCCGCCGTGACGCAGCGCCATACAACAACGCAATCGGTGCCACCGTCGGTTTCATGAACGGCGTGACTTTCAAAACATTTCCCACCAACCATTTCGGGATCCAATTGGATTTGGGCTACCGCTTCATCGCTGACTATCGCTACGGCGGCATTCCAGTCGTATTGTCACTCAACCCGAACTTCATGTACGAAAGTGCTTGTGGCAATGGCTTTTACTGGTTCATTGGTGGCGGTCTGAACATCGGTGGCTCACTCGGTCGCTATCGCAACAATGTGCATCATCCAGGCAACTTCGTCTTCGGTGTCAACGTCATCGGTGGTGCGGAATACAAATTCGCCAACATCCCACTGGCACTTCAAGTTGACGCCCGTCCCGGCTTCTTCATCTTCGCCAACCGTCACCACGACCCGTACGTTCTTTTCGACTACAACTTTTTCAACGTCAGCGCAAGATACACCTTTTAAGTTAGAGATGAGAGATGAGAGATGAGAGATGAAAGTTACGGATTGAGAGCTTTTTAATTGGAATTTATTCTGATTGTTTTTTTAGCCTAAAATCCGCAAAAAGCAACCGCATACTGCTTCCTACTTACTACTTCCTGCTTCACTGATAATGCCGGAAAGGTTCTGGTTGACGGTTTCCCAATTGTAGTGGGAACGAACGAAGTTGTAACCGTTTTCGGAGATGCGTGCGTAGAGTTCCGGATTTTCCAGCAACATGCCGACGGCATCGGCAAAGCCGGTAGTAGTGTTGCAAATCAGGATTTCCTTACCGCTCTCCACTCCTTTCAAAGGCTTGCCCGCCAACGGCGACGTAATGCAGGGCAGCTTCATCGACATGGCCTCTAACAACTTGTTTTGCAGGCCTGTACCGAGATGCATCGGAGCAATGAAGATGCGCGATTGTGCATAATAATCAGCCATACTATCCACCCAGCCAGTCACAACGACACGTGAATTTGCGAGTGCTCTGACGGCAGGCGCGGGCTTTGCTCCACAAAGTGCCAACGTCAGATCAGGGTACTTTTCCCACAACAACGGCATCACCTCTTTCGCTAAATATTGTGCGGCTTCCACATTCGGCGCATATCCCATGTTGCCCGAAAATATCAAATCGTAATTCTTCTCTTGATCACGATGGCGATATTGGTCAAAATCAACGCCGTTGGCCACTACATGAATCTGTTCGCTTTGCGCGTGCGGAATCAAATTACGATCGACCTCCGTAATGATAACCTTTTCGTCGAAGGCATTGAAAACCTCCCGTTCATAACGACTCAGGCGCTTATATTCGGATTGGAAGAACCATTTTTTAACAAAGGTTGAATTTTCGGCACGGCGCTGCATCCCTTTTGACAATACATCCTGATAATCAAGAACTTTCTTAATATCAAAATGCTTCACATATTCCGTAACCCGCAGCAACTGGCAATAGATTCGGTCGGGTTGCACACGTTTGACAAGTTCATTGATTTTATGCTGCGCTTTGTAATTGTAAAAATAGCCGCACTGAAACGGCAGACCGTTGAACAAGGTGCAGGCGGAATGCCACAAACGGCTGGCGAGAGAAAGCTGCCCCACATGGATTTCCTTACAGCCAGGTCTGATTTTTTCCAAGGCGGCATCATCCGGAGTGGTTTCATTCAAAGCAACCAAATAAAGCTCATGATACTGCGATAAAACCCGCAGCTGATGAAAGGCGCGCAACTTGTCACCTTTCTCCAACGGATATGGGAAACGCGGTAAAACGACTAATATTTTCATCGCTGAATTTTAGGAGTGCAAAAGTACGTGATTTTTTTTAATTGGGGCAACAAATTTTCAATCATCTTGTAGAAGACTATGGTGTTTTTATATAAAAAAAATCGTATCTTTGCAGCGGCTTTTTTTATATAATATATTTTGTAAAGAAGTTATTATAAATCCACCCAAAAAAGGAATAATAATTATAGCGAAAAAATAATGAGAAAGGTCCTATCATCATTTGTAATCTTGTGTTTAGCAAGTATTTACACTATTTTTGGGCAGTGCAACGTCAGCATCAACGGTCCCTCCGGCACGGTTTGTATTGGAGACCAGATCACCCTGACGGCCTCCACGCAAGGCCAAGGCGGCGGTGACTGTACACAGAGTGTAAACATCAGTAACACAACCACAACAGTAACCTGCGGCAGCCCGATCTGCTTTTACGACTCGGGCGGTCCGAACGGGAACTACGGAACTTCCGAAAACTACGTCCATACTTTTACTTCCAACAATGGAGGGCCATTGACCATCACGTTCCTTTCAGCCGCAGGCGAAACCTGCTGCGACTATATTTACGTCTATGACGGCATCGGTACCGGCGGCACGCAGTTACACTACGGCCTGCTCAGCACGGTGAACGGGAATGTGACCTACACCTCCACTGGCAACAGTCTGACCGTAAAATTCACCTCCGACGGTAGTGTCTGCTACGCAGGCTGGGAAGCCATCATCTCCTGCGATGTCTGTAGCTCATACGACTACACTTGGAGCAACGGCATGACTGGCCCTTCAATCACTGTTTCTCCTTCATCATCAACTACTTACACCGTTACTGCAAATTCACCCGGCTGCTGTTCCGCCACCGCCAGCTACACAGTCAACCCGACCAACTGCGTCAACATTTGCAGTGATTTCGAAGATGTTGGCGACCGCGCAGAATGGACGATCGTCAACGGCACTCAATCCAATCAGTGGGTCATCAACACCGCCACCAACAACGGCGGTCAATACAGTTTATACGTTTCCAGCAACCCGACGGCGTCGGTTCCTTCCAACGCATACTCCAATACCTCCTCCAACTCATGGGCATATAAAGAGATTGAATTTCCGGAATGTGACGAAGATTACGTTTTGAGTTTCGACTGGAAGTGTGGAGGCGAAAGTTCCTGCGACTACATGAGTATTTGGATTGGTCCCGAAGCGACCGTATCCGCAGGAAGCACGACCGCCCCTACTGGCGCGACCCGTATTTTGAACATGAATGCAACTTCAACTACCTATCAGAACTACTTTAACACTTACAGCAGCTACAACGGAGATTGGCACCATTGCAGCACCATTCTTCCTCACGCCACCTACTCCGGCCAAGTGATGAGAATCTACTTCTTGTGGCACAATGACGGTTCAGTTCAGAACTATTGTCCCGCCGCAGTTGATAACCTTTGCATCCAATCGTGTCAGCCCTGCGACCAACCGGTTGTAAACGTCACCCCGGCCTCAGCTGTTTTGTGTCAGGGCGAAAGTGTCACCTTTACGGCTTCCGCTACCGGCGGCGCTGGCAACTACACCTACACTTGGAGCCCGGCTACCGGCTTAAACACCACCAATGGTGCTACCGTTACCGCCACACCGCAAGCTACAACCTCATACACATTGCGCGTCACCGACGGGGCCGACTGCGCCAAGACCGTGCGTATTCCGGTTGAAATCTCCGGTACCACATTGGAAATCACCCAGTCGCCCGCGGTCTATTGCCGTGGCACGGATCCGGTTTCGTTGATGGCCAACCTCGTTGTAGATGGAAGCTGCAGCAGTTATAACCTCCAATGGAGCACAGGCGCAACTGGCAATATGGCCACCGATGTTCCTCAACAGAATACCACCTACACCATTACTGCAACACCCAACAACCCGGGGTGCTGTACACTCACCGCCACCCACACCGTCCAAGTTGGTGACTGTAACCAAGACTGCAGCGACTTTGAAACCGCGAGCAGCCGCGCCGAATGGACATTGGTCAACGGGTCACAATCGAACCAGTGGGTAATCAATACCGCGGTCAACAACGGTGGACAATATTCCATGTACATTTCCAACTCACCGACCTCAAGCGTTCCGGCACATTCCTACAACACATCGTCCGCCTCCAATGTTTGGGCATACAAAGAGTATGAATTCCCGGAATGCGACGAAGACTTCATCCTCAGCTTTGACTGGCTTGCCTACGGAGAAAGCTGCTGCGACTACATTCAGGTTTTCATTGGCGACCAGGCGGCAGTAACCGCTGGCAGCAATACCGCCCCCGCTGGTTCAACACAGTTGAACGCCACCAACTTCAACATGCAGAACTCATGGCAACACGTTGAATATATTTTGCCGAGCGCCGATTACGCTGGGGAACTCAAGACTTTGTACTTCTTATGGCATAACGACGGTTCTGTCGGCACGACGCCTCCAGGAGCTATCGACAACGTATGTCTCCAAGCCTGTATCCCGTGCGACCAACCAATAGTTGAGGTCACGCCTGTCAGCGCCGTCATCTGCCAGGGTGAAAGCGTTGAATTCACAGCATCTGCGACAGGCGGGAGCGGCAGCAACTATACTTTCGAATGGTCGCCGGCAGCATCCCTGAATACGACTTCCGGCCCGACCGTAACCGCATCACCGGAAGAGACGACGACCTACCGCGTACGCGTAGTGGATGGCGAAGGCTGTGCCAAGACCGTCCGCGTCACAGCCGAAGTCTCCGGCACACGTTTGAATTTGGAAGCTGACCCGGCAGGTTTCTGTATTGGTCAGCCCACCACGGTTCATATCACCGCCAACCTCACCGTTCAAGGTTCATGTAGCAGCTACACCTACACATGGAGTACCGGAGCAACCGGCACCAACATCACCGTATCGCCCGAAATGACGACAGAATACACGGTAACCGCGACACCCGCCGACCCGGCCTGCTGCGAACTGATTGCCAGTGCCACCGTTGCCGTCATGGACTGCTCCGCCGATGGCTGTCCGTCAGTCACACCGGCAGAGTTGGGCACCAACAACCCCGAAATCACCTTGGACTGCGCCACCCAACAGGAGGTAACGCTTTCTGCAAACGTGCTGGCAACGGCAGTCGAAGCCGACGACTACTTTGTTTTCTCAATTCCTTACGCTCCGCCGTACGGCTATACCGATGGCAACCGTATCTTCGCCAATGCAAGCGATGACACGTGGAGCGAGGTCGTAAATTTGCCCTTTACCTTCTGCTATTATGGGAACACCTACAACCAGGTCGTAGCAGGGGCAAACTCCGTGGCGACCTTTAATACAGACGTAGCTGGAGGTAGTTGCGCATGGTCATACGATGAATCCATCCCCGACGCAGCGCTTTTCCCGAATACCATTTTCGCATGCTACCGCGATATTTATCCGTCCACCAGCGACTATGTGGCCTCCACTGGCACAGGCGGTATTTTTGAAGGCGTTTTGGGAACCTATCCGTGCAGAAGCTACGTGTTGAGTTTCAACAACATCAAGCTTTTCTCCTGCACCAGCGTCACCACCTTTACCTCTATGATCGTCCTTTACGAAGGCACCAATATCATCGACATTTACCTGCGCGATGCGCCGACCTGTATGGATTGGAATGACGGTAATGGCGTGATTGGCTTGCAAAACAGCGACTGTTCGCGCGGCATCACGCCTCCGGGCAGAAATACCGGTCCGTGGACAGCACACAACGAAGCATGGCGTTTCATGCCGACCGGCCAGCCCAGCTATGATGTCACCTGGTATCTCGGCACCGACACCTCGGCTGCAACTGGCATCGAACTCGGTCATGGCGACCTACTCACCGTTTCACCCGAAGAAACGACCTATTACACAGCACGTTTACGCTACACCGCCTGCAACGGCGACTTCTTCGACATCACCAACACCTGCCACGTCACCGTCAACAACGAACGTCCTCCGCTTGAAGTGATAGCATCCAAAGACACGCTTTGTCCGGAAGAACCCGTTACGATTTCTGCGGCCAGCGAAGGCGCAATTTCCTACGAATGGAATACTGGGGCAACGGAACCCATCTTCACCCTTGTTCCTGACAGCGTAGTCACCACCTTCGTTTGCACCACTACTTACGAAAACGGCTGTACCCGTACCGACAGCGTTACAGTATATGCGGTCGCCACCATTGAACCGCCGACATTCATCCTTGAACCGGCTGAAGTTTGTGCTGGCGACAGAGCCATGATCACGGCCAACGAATACGCCACATACCACTGGAGCACGGGCGCGAACACCCAATCCATCACAGTGTTCCCGCAAGCGACAACCACATACGCGCTGACGGTAGCCGACGAAGTAGGCTGTAGTTCCTCCGCTGAAACACAAATCATCGTACATCCAATGCCGATTGCGGCATTCGCCCCCGAATCCTATCTCAACTTCTTAGAAGATGGTGGTGCAGACGTACAATTCATTGATTTTGCAGAAAATGCATTCAACTGGACCTACGACTTTGGCGACCAATGGTCGAATGCTAACACATCGAACGAGCCGGCTCCGTTGCATACCTACACCCATTCGGGCATATACACGGTAACGCAGTGGGTAACTTCCGACTTCGGCTGTGCCGACTCCGTCACGCATCTGGTTTCCATCCAGAAGCCGTTCTACTTCTACATTCCGAACTCCTTCACACCCGATGGCGACGGCATCAACGAAATCTGGCGTCCGCTGGGCGAAGGCGTGGATGAAAGCAACTACGTGTGTACCATCTTCGACCGCAACGGCCGTATGATTTTCCAAACCACCACCTTAACCCAAGGTTGGGATGGCACCGACCACGGCAAGCCCGTTCCGTGCGCCGCTTACGTTTACGTAATCCAAACCAGCACGATGGACGCAGTTCCGAAAGAGTACGTAGGAACCGTCACCGTGATTCGATAGAAGCACATTTTGATAACATTTTGAGAGTAAAAGATTTCAAAGATTTTTACGATATGAAAAAACGGATGCTTTTACTCTCATTTTTTTGCTTTGTTCTGACATTGGCTTCGTCAGCGCAAACTCCGTCGATAGATGAAATGCTGGAGGAAATCAGTGCAGACAGTTTGCGGCGAACCGTGGTGGACCTGCAGAACTTCGGCAGCCGTTTTGCGCTACGCGAAGGCGGCAACCGCGAAGTAGCGGAGTATGTTGCTGGCCGCCTGAATGCATACGGCATTCCCGCCATTGTAGATACCTTTTACGCTACCGGAGACCATTGGATAGCAGGACATTACGAGCAATGGTTTTATAATGTCAAAGGCGTTTTAGAGGCGCCCAATCCGATGAACGACTCCATCGTGATTATCGGGGCACATTTAGATGCCATCGCCACAACACCCAACTACAACATTCTGAATGTTTCTCCCGGCGCCGACGACAATGCATCGGGTACGGCGGTGATGATTGAGATGGCACGTATCTTTCAGCATTACGGCCTCTCCCCTGCCCTTACCGTCAACTTTATGGCGTATGACGGCGAGGAACTCGGACTGTTTGGCTCCGTGCACGACGCATGGTGCCGCACCGATGTGAACGACAAAATCTCCATCATGCTCAACAACGATATGGTGAGCTACCAGCCCGACGATGACTGGAAACTAACGCTGCATTGGTACGAAAATGCGATTGACTTGGCAGAACGCGCTGCTGATATTTGTTCGCAATACACAGATATAGAGCCGATTATACCATCATTGAGCGAAAATGGCGACGCACGCAACAGCGATAGTCACGCCTATTATGAATACGGTTTCCGGCCGGTTTTTGCAATTGAGCATACTTTTTCAACCTCCTACCACACCGATCACGACGTAGCAGACTCCAACAACTACGACTATCTGGCGCACGTAGCACGTTACAACCTCGGCATGCTGTACCACTTTGCCATTGCCCCGACACCGACATCCATCATGCAAACCGAAACTGACGCACGACTTATGGTCTATCCCAATCCGACCAGCGGCACCGCCATGGTGAGACTGCCATGGGAGTGCAGTTTCCAAACGCTCGTCACCATAACGGATATGATGGGGAAAGTGGTGAAAATGACATTGGCAACCGCCATCGCCGATGGTGCCAACCTGGTGGAAATCGACTTAACCTCGCTGCCTGCCGGGATATACGTCTGCACCGTCAGCAACAACGACAAGCGCGCGCTGACGAAGGTGGTGAAGAGCAGTAAGCTGTAAGCTGGAAAGTCTTTTTAATTGAAAATTGAAAATTAATTTACTTCACTTCTTAACTCCTACACTTCTTAACTTCGCTTTATTTCTCTTTTTTAGCGATGTAGATGGCCGTGACAATGATTTGCACGATGAGAGTAAAGATGAAGGTCACTTGTAAAAAGGTGACACCAGCCCAGCACATCACTCGGAACAATCATACCCAACACAGACTGATAAAGGTCCAACAGGTCCAAATGCAAACGAAATACTTCATAACGCCTATTTTTTAGTTAGAATAGCAATCGTGGTAAAGACGGCAGCGACGGGAAGCAACGCACCCAATGCCAACAGTAACATAGGCGCGCTACCAGGGAAATGCAACATCTTAAACAACGCGCCCAAACACAACATGATGGTTCCTATGGCGCCAATAATACAAGCAGTTTTTTTCATATATGCAATTTTTAATCGTTCAAGTTCGCAATAGATTTGAATTATGACCTAAGTTCCAATCATAACAACAAAAAATCGGCATGCGAAAATTGTGTTAATTATTTAATGAACATTCCTTCTTCATACTACGCAGGGCCGACAATTCCGCCATCTGCACCTGTCCAGATAAATCGTCCAGATAAATCAACACTGACGGAAGCAACAAATGGTCAAAGTGGACGATTTCCCAAGAAGTCTCCTCGCCATAGACGGTGCGTTTGCCGTCGGTAGAAATATTGAACTTGCTGCGCTCCGCATCGGACAGATTTTCATTTTGAACCAATACGGCAAGAGTGGCCGAATACTTATTCAAACGTCTCTTCAACTGAGCGGCGGGCGTACCCTCATCGCGACCTTCGCTATTGCCCAACATAAAAAAGGTAGTACGGTAGAAATCATCCTTGCTGTTTATTTCATCAACAGGAATCAAGTCGGTGGCATCAGAAATCGGATGAATGCCATCCCCATCTACATATAGCACTAAATCATTACGCAAATTACTGATATAGTTTAACATAGAATCGGAAGAGAGGCGCAATTGGCTTAATTTGGCCTGCAATTCCGGCAATGTGTCGGCGGCTGTTGCCAGCACTGCATACTCTTCCGCAACCAAATCTGCCAATGCCTGGTTGTGACTGAGGACGTCATCATCAACGGCACAATAAGCATCGATACGATCCCTACTGACGCCGCTGGCGGAATAGCAGAATAGAAACGCGGACAAAACGATGGTTACTAATGCGAAAACGATAATCGCGGTTCGTTGGTTTGAATTTTGTTCCATATTCATAAATGATTAGTTTTCAATTTCTTCAAGTTTTGCAAGCTCGCAATTGATTTGAATTATGACCTAAGGCCTAATCATAACAAAAAATCGGCATGCAAAAGGTGTGTTAATTTCATTAAAATGCGATGAACCCGATTCCCACCTTCAGACCGAACCAATAGGCGTTGAGAATACGGTTGCGGGCATAGCTGCTGACACGCAAATTCCTTTCGAGCGCGGTGTCAATTTCAATGCCGTCATCCAAAAGTTTCGGGATGGCCTTGTAACCGCCAAAAGTGGTACCCAACGACACACCGACGGAAAGCCGCAAACGGTTGAAAAAGACATAGTCGTAACCGATTTCCGCCTTCAGTCCGAAAAGCGAGCCCTTCCCCTCCTTTTGGGCAATGGCATAATATTCCATCTCATGAGGCACATTTTCATTACAAGTGGTTTTATAAAAAAATCCATCAAAGACGAACTTGGCGAAACAGCCCAGCGGCGCACGCGTATCGCCCAGATATTGTTTGTAAAAAACGTTAAATCCGTGTGCCACAATATTTCCCGTAAACTCATACTGCTGCAGGTAGGTTGAATTAGGCTGATTCGGATATTCAAAATACTGGACGACCAGACCGTTGAACGGAGAATTGTAGTAGTTGTAGCCGGCGCCGATGCTACCTTTACGCCAAACGATGCACTCAATGTTCGGCGTCACGAAATAGTTGAGACCGAGATAGCGGCGGGCGGCGGCACTTTCGACATTTGCCGACAGACATGGTGTGAGCGGGTTGGGGTGTGTCCACGAGGGCGAAAGCGACACTTCGGCACTGAAGATGAAATGATTGCCCATATAGCCCGGATTTTGAGCCAACGCATTGACACACAATATAATTCCGATAATAGATATTGCTAACTTCTTCATTACTTTCCTTTTACAAAACCATAAAATGTGTCATACATAAAGCTGTTCACGTAGGCTGCGCTCATAGCGGAGATTTGGTTGTCGCGGTGGGCGCAGAGTGTGCGGCCGCTGTCGAAATCGGCAAACGACAAATACATCGTCGTTGAATATTGCGGCAACGCAACAGGGATCAGAGTGAAGGGAAGAGTGAAGGGGCAGATGACCGATGCCGTCAGCTCCAGAAACTTATCCGTATTGAAGAAGCGAGCGGGTTTACGGCTTACCATACTGATACATAATGTTTTAGTTCCGGTAAGATTGTACGCCGCCGACATGTCGCGAGCGGTATAAAACACCATGTCCGCCGCATTAGCCTGCGCATATTCGCAAGCCCATTGGCGCAGTTGCACATAACCGTTGTACTCCTCTATCGTAAAGTGGCATACATCTTTCACACTATACGAAAGCGGAGTGATTTTGAGCCGGCGCGCACTCTGCGACAGCACCTTCGCGAGACGCTGTTCGCAACGTACACTCTTTTGGTAGTCCATATCCATGTTCCGGTTCCACACGGCGCACATCGGCTGCATAATCACGATCGAACGCGCCGTAGTCGGCTGATGTCGGCTCACTACGCTCATAATATCTTCGTTTTCAGCATCATCCATCACCGAATAGACGGCATTCAAGAACGCCTCATCACGATGGATATCGACCAACATATAGTTATGTGTCTTGAATTTATCGGTCGGCACCACCTTAGCGAGCGAGCGATTTTTGATGTGGCTGTACTTGTCGCCCTCCGAAGGCTGTGCCTCCTGCGGCTCAAGCTCAATCGCTCCCAGATTCGCTCCCATCGGGTAGTCGGAAAAATCGGTCAGTTTAAGTTTGTTTTGGACGAAAATGACGGTCATCAAGTCTCGGGAAACATCATCAAAATATTGATTATCAGGATATTTTAATTTCATTTGCCACGCCGTTCGCAAAGCGAGCAGTGCGGCTTCGTTATGACTGAGTTTCGACATAAAGTAGCTGGTCTGCTGCATTTCGCCCTCCACCTCTTTGTAGGGGTGAAGCACATCGCTTGCCGTTGACGTGCCTTTATGTTTGGCCAATCCGTAGAGGGCCGCGACGACGGCTTCGTTCAAAAAGGCGTTGTCAGGGTGTTTTTGCTGTAAAACGCAGGCGTTATAATATGCGTCATCAAACTGATGGTTAAGGAGAAAGATGCTAACGCACTCAAATCGAGCGATTTCGCGCATTTCCAGAAAGCGTTCTTCGGGTTGAGCGAAGGCGCCGCGCCCCGCATCCGACAAGCCGTTGATCAAGGTACGCGCGGCGGTGCGTCTTTTATCGACATTCGGGTGGGTGAAGAGCGTATCGACGATGCCCGACCGATCGCGAATGGGCTCGATATTAGGCAGATAGTATTTATCGGGGAACTGGTAAAAGTTGGTCTCCACCCAGCTTTTTTGAAAAGGCACTTCATCAAACGGCAGGCCGGCGTACTGAAGCACGTCGAAAACGCCCATCATGGCCTGATAGCTGTAGGGGGAATCCTTGAAAAAGCGCTCCAGAGCGATGCGGTCGGCGGCAAGTTCGTGAGCACGCGACCGGTTGTGGTATTTCAAAAAAGAGGAAAACGCGTCACGATTGCTCAACGTTCCGCGATAATCGTTGATTCTATCAACGTGTTTTTCAGTAAAATGCGAAATCTCGTGTGCCAGCACGAAGGCGAGTTCACTTTCGTTGGTAACCTGCGCGAGCAACCCTACGTTTACCAACAAAATGCCGTTGGAAGTGATGCACGCATTCACCACGGGCGACTTCAAAATATAGATATGGAGCTGTTTGCGCAGTTGCAAATCATTCTGTGTCAGATTATTGACAATTTCGTCAACATAGTCATTCAAGGGCGTTCCGAACAGAATTTGCCCGTCCATCACCAAATTTTTCAAAAGGACGTTATAGTCGGACATTTCCTTCTGATGGTTCAGAATGTTTTGGAAATCGGCGGGCATCTCCCCTTGGGATTCCAAGGGGCGGAAGTTTTCAGTAGCGGGCTGTGCGAACAGCGAGGCCGACAACAGCCAGAAACAGAGGCCGAAAAGGCAGTTTATCAGTAGTTTCATTTTACAGATCCTCCACTTTCAATTTGGAGATGTCGGCATACTTTTTACCGGTGGAAAGCACGCTAAAGCCATCTTCCTCCATAAAGAACGGACGGACGACGCAGTTTTTTGCCTGCTGACCATGATAAATCACTCGGCGATTTTCAACACCCTGCTTGTCGATGGTCATCATCACCAAATCCGCTTTCGTCATACCGACTTTGTAGAACTTCAGAGTCTGGTTTTTGCCTCCGCTGTAATTAGCGGTATTGTCGTTGAAAAGCAGATAGATCTGGTCATCTTTGAAATAGGGATAAGAAATTATGGGGGTAAAACTGTAGGAAATCGCCTTGCGTTCATACATATTCACCTGATCGATAGCGCCTTGTGCATCGGAGCGGGTGAGTATGATATTTTTCACAAAATAGTAATATCTAACGCCCGACTGCTCATAGACGCGCGTAATCTGCACCTGTTCGCCCAGCAGTCCGACGGTGCCGTCGGAATACTCATAAATGGCTTTCGGGGCAATCAGATAATCCTGGTTGGCATAATAGCCCACAAGGATTCCCCCGACAATGCCTTCATTATAGCCCGAAAAATCCAGCTGGTTTACGGATGCGAACTCCGAACTGCGGACGTCGTATTCAACGAGGAACGTGCCGTCGGCATTCTTTTTAACGTCGGTAAGAGAATAGCCGCCGATATGGAGCATACCTTTTTCGCCCAAAGTCATGGTGGCGCTGGCGATACTGAAACCGATGTTTTTTTCGCGCAGCTGCGTTTCGCCTTCCGAAATCTCATAAATGCTCAGCACCTCATGATCGCGCTGTTTGTGGGCGGCATCGTCATACGAATAGTATGCGGCATAAACACGCCCGTCGTTGTCAACCTCAATGCCGATAGAGCCGAAATTCTCGTTGCTCATTTGGAGTTCTACCTCCTTCTGCCACAGCAGTTTACCCTGATTATCAAGTACAAACACCATACTCCCTTTGAATTGCCCGGAGCGCTGCGACTGCTGCATGCAAATGGCGGTCATCTGTTTGTCGGGAGACACCGCGCAGGCGTACTGAATGTTGTCGCGTTTTTCGTAGCCAAACGATGCGATGGCTTCCGGATGCCAGTTGGCTTTTCCTGAACTTATGGTATTGGAGTACAGCGTAAAGACCTTCTCCTTGTTGTCGTAATATTCGTAATAGACTATCACGCCCTCTTCGTTTTCGAAACAGGTTATATACGAAAATTCATCGGGATAACTCCAGTTCGTTTCCGAAAAAGTGCCTCGCTCGGCGTTCACCGTGCCAAGTCGGTCGTACTTTTGTCCCGAACTGCGATCATAATAATAGCGATACAAATAATGATTTCCGTCACTTCCGTCAAGAACATCGGTAACATAAGAATCTGCGAATGCGAATCGGGTGACTTCCGTTTGAATCGGAGTGAGGGTTTGTGCCCATACGCTTGAGAAAAGGCACAACGCGGCCATAAAAATGGCGAAGATAGGGTTTCTCATAAATTTTTGTTTTATATGGTTAATAAATAAATTGAGAGATAAGAGATAAGAGATGAGAGATAAGAGATGAGAGATGAGAGATGAAAATTGATAATTAAGACTGCTTCCTGCTTCCAATGGGTGAAGTGGAATCTGTGAACTGCGATGACATATTGGTTATCAGATGATCGAATCACAGTTCACAGATTACTACTCACGGGGCACTAATTCTTAGTTACTTTTACGTTAACGTTCACGCCTTCAACAATTTCAAAACTTTCGCCAGCGACTTGCGGCTTGATTTCGAAGTTGGTGCAGAGCGTTTCGGTTTTGATGTAGTCGGCGAAATCGGTGAAGGCCTTATCCAACTGGGCGTTGCTTTCGACCTCAATGGAGATGCGGTCGCTGACGTCGAGATTGGAGTCTTTACGGAAGTTCTGGATACGGTTCACCAATTCGCGGGCGTAACCTTCGTTCAACAAGTCTTCGGAGAGTTCGATATCAAGTGCGACGGTCAGCGCATCCTGGTTGGCAACGACCCAACCGGGGATGTCTTCGGCCACGATTTCGACGTCGGTCACATCGATGGCGACTTCCTGTCCATCGATATTCAGCGTGGCGTTGCCATTCTTTTCGATGTTGCGGATATCGTCTTGACTGAATGCGGTGATGGCAGCGGCCACCTGTTTCATGATTTTACCGCATTTCGGTCCTAACTTCTTGAAATCGGGTTTGATACGTTTTACGAAAATGCCAGCTTCGTCGGACACGAATTCGACTTCCTTCACGTTGACTTCGTGCAGAATCAGGTTTTGAACCTTTTCGACCTGCTCTTTCAGATTGGTGGTTTCGGTCACCGGAATCATGATTTTTGCCAGCGGCTGACGAACACGCAGGTTGGATTTCTTTCTCAAAGAAAGAATCATTGAAGAGAGCTGTTGTGCCAGCTGCATTCTTTCTTCCAACAACTTGTCAATCAAATCTTCGCGCACCTGAGGATAGTTGGAGAGGTGGACGGATTCGACATTTTCACGATGTGTGATGTTGTTCAAATCGAGGAAGAGTTTGTCCATAAAGAACGGTGCAATCGGAGAAGCCACCTTGGCAATGGTTTCCAAACAGGTGTAAAGTGTCTGATATGCAGAGAGTTTGTCGGTGCCTTCGCCTTTCCAGAAGCGACGGCGGCACAAACGCACGTACCAGTTGCTAAGGTATTCGTTGACGAAATCCTGAATTTCACGACCGGCCTTCGTCGGTTCGAATTCAGCGTAATATTCGTCACAGTGTTTTACCAACGTGTTGAGTTCTGAGAGAATCCAGCGGTCGATTTCCGGACGTTCGGCGTTCGGAATGTCGGCTTCCTTATATTCGAAACCGTCGATGTTGGCGTACATTGCGAAGAAGTTGTAGGTGTTGTACAACGTGCCGAAGAATTTGCGCTGTACCTCGGCGATACCTTCGGTGTCAAACTTCAGGTTATCCCACGGTTGTGCGTTGGTAATCATGTACCAGCGGGTCGCGTCGGGACCGTATTTTTCGATGGTTTCAAACGGGTCAACAGCGTTACCCAGACGCTTCGACATCTTGTTGCCCTGTTTGTCAAGGACCAAACCATTGGAAACCACGGCTTTATAAGCCACGGAATCAAAGATCATGGTAGCGATGGCGTGCAGTGTGAAGAACCAGCCACGAGTCTGGTCAACGCCTTCGGCGATGAAGTTGGCGGGGAAGTTCTTCTCGAAAACCTCTTTGTTTTCAAACGGATAGTGCCACTGGCAATAAGGCATAGCGCCGGAATCGAACCACACGTCAATGAGGTCGGTTTCGCGGAACATTTTCTGGCCGGTAGGCGAAACCAGCACGATGTCATCGACATACGGACGATGGAGGTCGATTTTGTTATAATTTTCCTTGCTCATATCGCCGGGCACGAAATCCTTGTACGGGTTTTCCTTCATAATGCCGGCGGCAACCGACTTGTTGATTTCGTTCACGAGTTGTTCCACGGAGCCGATGCAGATCTGCTCTTTCTTGTCCTCGGTCGTCCAAATCGGGAGCGGAGTGCCCCAGTAACGAGAACGGGAGAGGTTCCAATCGACGAGGTTTTCGAGCCAGTTGCCGAAACGACCGCTACCGGTGGCGGCGGGTTTCCACATAATCGTGTTGTTCAACTCAATCATGCGCTGTTTGACCGCCGTGCTCTTGATGAACCAGGAATCCAACGGATAGTAAAGCACCGGCTTGTCGGTACGCCAGCAGTGCGGATAGTTGTGAACGTGTTTTTCGATTCTGAAGACCTTGTGTTCGCCCTTCAGCCACATACAGATTTCCACATCCAGCGTGTCGGTATGCTTTTCGTCCTCTTTTTCGTAGTCGGGTTTCACATAACGGCCTGCGTATTTGGCATAAAGATCAACGTTGACCTGATTTTTAACGAAGGTTTCGTCCAAATCCTCGATGAGGAAGAACTTACCGGTTTTATCGACCATCGGGACGGGGTTGCCGGCCTTGTCGGTCAGAATCATGGGGGCGATGCCGGCGTCGTTGGCGACGCGCTTGTCGTCGGCGCCGAAGGTGGGGGCGATATGAACGATGCCCGTACCGTCTTCGGTGGTTACGTAGTCGCCCGGAATCACCTCGAAGGCCTTGCCATCGGGACGCATGAACGGAATCAGCTGTTCGTACTTGATACCCGCGAGCTTTTCACCCTTGATTTCGCACAGAATCTGGAACGGGATGTTTTTGTCGCCCGGTTTGTAATCCTCGAAGGCGAGGTCTTTGTTCTTTTCGGGGAAGAAGTTGCCTACCAGCGGTTTGCCCAAGATAACGAGAATCGGATCGCCGCTGTACGGGTTGAAGGTCTTAACGAGATTGTAGTCGATTTTCGGGCCGACGGCGAGGGCTGTGTTTGAAGGAAGCGTCCACGGGGTGGTGGTCCAAGCGAGGAAATAGAGGTTATCGGGAACGCCTTGTTCGCCGATGAACATCTGGACTTCGGTAGAGAGCACCTGGTCTTTGCGCACTTTGAACTGGCCGACGCAGGTGGTGTCCTTCACATCACGATAGCAGCCGGGGAGGTTCAGTTCGTGCGAGCTGAGGCCGGTGCCGGCGGCGGGAGAATAGGGTTGGATGGTATAGCCCTTGTAGAGCATACCTTTTTTATAAAGTTCTGAGAGCAAGTACCATGCGGTTTCGATGTACTTGTTGTCAAAAGTGATGTACGGATTTTCAAGATCGACCCAATAGCCCATTTTCTTGGTGATGTCGTCCCACATATCCTTGAACTTCATCACTTCCTGACGGCAGGCGGTGTTGTAGGCATCTACAGAGATGGTTTTGCCGATATCTTCCTTGGTGATGCCGAGGGTCTTTTCGACGCCGAGTTCGACGGGCAGGCCGTGTGTGTCCCAACCGCCCTTACGGCCGACGTATTTTCCTTTGAGTGTCTGGTAACGGCAGACGATGTCCTTGAGGGAGCGGGCGAGCACATGGTGGATGCCCGGTTTGCCGTTGGCAGATGGCGGACCTTCGAAGAAAACGAATGCTTCGGCGCCTTCACGATTCTTCAAACTCTTCGCAAAAACGTCATTATCTTCCCAATACTTCTGCATTTCCTTGCCGATATTCGACAGGTTAAGTCCGCGATATTCAGTATATTTAGCCATTTTTATATAATTTGTGAAATTGGCTGCAAAGATACGATTTTAATGGGGAAAAATAATGGTTAATTTTTGATTTTTTTATTTCCACGACTTTTTCTGTAGAGACGACATGATTTCCAAAAGTAGAGACGATGTGATTCCCCAAAGTAGAGACGGTGTGCGCAACGTCTCTACTTTTGAACGATTTATACCAAATTTGTTGACAAGTCGAAGAGGAATATATAATAAACTACCTGACAATTAATTCCATAATTGTATTTATCTCTTGGTATAGTTTGTCATTCTCATCTAAAAAAACAGGGAATGAATCCCCGCACCCTGACGTGACATAGTTATCAAATTTGCATTTTCGTGACAGTCCGTCCTTAAACATTGGGCTATAAATTCCGAGTACGATTGTTTCCAGCCATCGCTTCCGTAAAAATAACGAACTCTGATTTCAAATGAATGAAGATGTTCGTCGTTCAAAAACGATATCAAATCTTCGATTCCACCATCCGACAAAAAATTACCATCCTGATGCACTGGTATGTCAACGAAGATCCTGTCCCCACTTTGCAACTCATAATGCGGATAACCATAATAAATCTGCTGGGCGAAGCCGGAGATCGCATATAACAGAAAAAGCGAAAGCACTATTCTTTTCATCGTTGTTGGTCGGTTAGGGTAAAACTTCATTTATCATGTGGCAACTCAAAACGGATTCAGAAAATTCGGACTGATGCCTGAAACGCGTAAAAAACTTGATATGATTGCCCCCTACTTTTCGTTACTGCTTT
>JAKSMF010000002.1 GCA_024400775.1 Bacteroidales bacterium
CTCGCACCTTGGAACCGCAGATTACGCGGATTACGCAGATTGGGCGAATTTACGGGCATGGCTCGCTGACGCTCGCACCTTGGAACCGCAGATTACGCGGATTACGCAGATTGGGCGAATTTACGGACATGGCTCGCTGGCGCTCGCACCTTAGAACCGCAGATTACGCGGATTACGCAGATTGGGCGAATTTACGGGCGTGGCTCGCTGACGCTCGCAGGAATTGGAAGCGCAGAAGAGGATTGCTTCCCCCATAAATGTTACTTTCTCCTACTTTATCTTCATTTTTGGAAACATGTCAACAAAATTAGTATTAAGCGCTCAAAAAGTGCCAGCCCAAATCATGAAAAGTCAGATATTTTTGATGTGCCGAAAATGAATGACAACAATGAATGACAGCTTTTTCAAGGCGATTGTAAACCTTTATGGAAACTTTGTCAAAAAATTAGTATTAAGCACCAAAAAAGTGTCAACCAAAATCAGGAAACGTCTGGCGGAAATAATTTTCAATTTCCAACTTTCAATTTAAAAGCTTTTTGCTTCTTTCATTGTGATTATTTTGTAAACCAAGCTTGCCGCCAAAACGTCGGAAATGACGTTGTCGGGTTGCGGACAGAGTTCCACAACATCAAAACCGACTACTTCACGCTGACGGAAAACCTTGTCTAACAGCGTTGTCAGTTCGTACCAGCTCAATCCACCCGGTTGAGGTGTGCCCGTCGCCGGCAATACCGAAGGATCCAGTCCATCCAAGTCGATGGTGAGATACACAGGTCCCTGCAGGCGTTCCACCACGCGGTCCATCCATTCGGGATTCTTCCCGACAATTTCGTGCGCATAAAACATGTTGTCGGTTACGATGTGTTCTTTTTCTTCTAAACAAACCGAACGGATGCCTACTTGAACGACGTTGGCGCCCATAGTTTGTGCGCGGCGCATCACGCAGGCGTGGTTATGAGGTGAGCCGTGGTACTCGTCGCGAAGGTCGGCGTGCGCATCAATTTGTAAAACCGTCAGGTTGGGATGTCTTTCCAACGTCGCACGGATGGCGCCTTCTGAAACGGAGTGTTCTCCCCCGAGTAATCCCACCATTTTCTGTTGCTCCAACCAATATTTGGTGCGCTGGTACACCGCTTCCACCATTTCATCGGGTGAAGTCAGCTGGTTGATCGGTGTGTCGGTGTGGATTCCGGCCGTATATGCTTCTATATTATATATGGTATCGTACAATTCCAAACTGTCGGATGCTTCGATGATGGCCTGCGGACCTTTGTCGGCACCTTTTACAAATGTGCTTGTCCCATCGTACGGCACAGGCAGCAAAACGTATTTCGCATTTTCTGCCGAAGCAAATTCATTTTCCATATCAAGGAAGAAATCGGTTTCTTTGGGGAATTTTTTCATTTTATTATGCTATATGTACTGGTTCGTATGAAATTTATAACGGAAAAATATTATTGGGCAGAAAGAATGTTATTAGGCGGAGAAATATTCCCCTCCTTTTTAAGGAGGGGGCAGGGGGTGGTAATATAAACATCATCCTTCTTCATGTTCGTAATTATTTATGATAAAGTTCTTCAATTCAGTCAGCACATCGGGAAGATGATACAAAACATCGAAATCGGTTGTATGAAAGATTTTTATTCCCAATGAATTCAAAAAAGAATCACGTTGTCTGTCATATTCTAATTTATCATTATGAGAACCGCCATCAATTTCAATAGCTAAACTTAATTTTCTGACATAAAAATCAACGATATAGTTACCAATGATTTTTTGTCGATTGAAATCAATCCCATAAAACATTTTATTATGCACTTGCATCCAAAACGCAATCTCAGCAAGGTTTCCTGCATGGCGGTTCCGTCTCGCATATTTTTTTAATTCCTCATTTACAGGAAGATTGAGTATGCGAAGTTCTTTAATTCTGTAGTTGTCGATGAGTATCATAGTTTAGTTGGTTAAATTTTTCGATATTTATATTACCACCCCCTTTATCCCCTCCTTAAAAAGGAGGGGAATTGTCAACGAGGAAACCACCTGTTCCTTATATTCAGTGAGGGGAATTGTCAACGAGGAAATCTTCTCCAACATCCCAAGTCTCAAGTTTCACTTTACCACATCGTAGTCGGATGAGCGTTGGAAGGCGCGCAAATCGAAAAACGGAAGTACTGCGTAGAAATGGTCGAAGAGGTCGGACTGAAGTGCCTCGTACTCGCGCCATTCGGTGGTGCGGACAAAGCAGTAGAGCTCCATCGGCAAGCCGTTTTCTTCGGGATTGCCATGGCGCACCATAAGCAGCGAGGTTTCGTCCACCATCGGATGTTGTTCCAGATAGGCCACCATGTAAGCGCGCAGAATGCCCAAGTTGGTCTGGAAATCTCCATTCGGAAGGTTGGTGGAGGAGAGGTGGCGCTGTTCGTTCAGCCGTTCGATTTTGTCTTGTGTATCGGTGATGTAATCTCGGATACAGTCGATTTTTTTGAACTCTTCCAACATCTCAGGCGTGCAGGGACGGATGGAGTTCACATCGATGTGGATTGAGCGCGTGATGCGTCGGACTTTGCGTTCGCTCATGCCACGCCAGTTCTGGAAGGAGTTGTTAACCATAGACTTAATCGGCACGGTGACGATGGAGTTGTCGAAGTTGCGTACTTTGACGGCGATCAGGTTGACTTCTTCGACGATGCCGTTGGCTTCGCCGTGGGGATCGGTAATCCAGTCGCCGACGCGTACCATGTCATTGGATGACAGCTGGATGCTGTTGACGAATCCGGTAATGGTGTCTTGGAAAACCAACAGCAGGACGGCGGAGAAGGCACCGATACCGGCAATCAAGCCGGAAGGTGTTTTATTAGCCAGAATGCAACCGATGAGGATGGTGCCCATGGTCCACAAAATCACCTTGATGATTTGCATGTAGCTTTTCAGTGGCTTGTTGTCAGCGCCTTTCTTGGCGGTATTGACCGCGTTGAGCACGTCGAGGAAGGCGCAGATGACCTTCACCAACATAAAGATGATGTAAACACCGATGAGTGTTTTATAAAATTGCAGAGCGACGCTTTCGGCGGGGTACATCATCGGTACGATGCGGCCGATGAAGAAGGCGGGGAGCAATTTGGCGACCTGAACGAAAAAACCATGGTTGAGCATGGCCTGCAGCCAGCGCATTTCGTGTTTTTTGCAGCGCCATTTCGCGATTCCGACGAAACAGAAACGGAAGAAATGATACATCAGTATCAGCAAGGCGATGAGTCCGGCCAATATGATGATGCTGGTAAAAAATTTCCCGGCGGGATCCGGGAAATTCATTGTATGGAATAATTTAAGTAAAAATTCTCTAATAAACTGAAGCATACGGCATTAGTTTGCTTGTTCTTCGGCTTTCTCCTCCTTCTTTTCCGGCTTCATCTGGGGGAAGAGGAGAACATCCTGGATGGATGCGGAGTTGGTCATAATCATGGCGAGGCGGTCGATGCCAATGCCGAGGCCAGCGGTGGGCGGCATACCGAATTCGAGCGCACGGAGGAAGTCTTCGTCCAAAACCATGGATTCGGTGTCACCACGTTTCCCGAGTTCGAGCTGTGCTTCGAAACGCTGACGCTGGTCGATAGGATCGTTGAGTTCGGAGTATGCGTTGCAGAGTTCTTTGCCGTTGCACATGGCTTCGAAACGTTCGGTCATGCCGGGTTTCGTGCGGTGCATCTTGGTCAGCGGTGACATTTCTACCGGATAATCGTAGATGAAGGTGGGTTGGATGAGTTTTGACTCGCAGGTTTCACCGAAAATCTCATCCACGAGCTTACCCTTGCCCATGGTGCTATCGACAGCTACGCCGACGCTCTTGGCGAAGGCGGCCAGCTCTTCTTCCGACATATTGGAGACGTCGGTGCCGGTGAAGTGTTCAATGGCTTCGAACATGGTGTAGCGTTTCCACGGACGCTTGAAGTCGATGACGTTTTCGCCGACCTGGACCTTGGTGGTTCCGTGCAGTGCGAGGGCGACGGCTTCCACCATCTCTTCCACGAGGTTCATCATCCATTCGTAATCTTTGTAAGCCACATAGAGTTCCATCTGGGTGAATTCCGGGTTGTGGAAGCGGTCCATACCTTCGTTGCGGAAGTCTTTGGAAAATTCGTAAACGCCATCGAATCCGCCTACGATAAGGCGTTTGAGGTAAAGTTCGTCGGCGATACGAAGGAAGAGCGTCATATCGAGGGTGTTGTGGTGGGTTTTGAACGGACGGGCCGCGGCACCACCGTACAAGGGCTGCAGAATCGGAGTCTCGACTTCAAGATAGCCCTTCTGATTCAAGAAGTTGCGCATGGTGTTGACCAAAAGCGTTCTTTTGATGAAGGTTTCCTTCACCTGCGGATTCACGATCAGGTCGAGGTAACGTTGGCGGTAGCGCTGTTCTGGATCGGAGAAGGCATCGTAGGTGGTGCCGTCTTTTTCCTTTACGATGGGCAGCGGGCGAATGGACTTGCTCAGCAGCACGAACTCTTTAACGTGGATGCTGATGGCACCGGTCTGCGTGGTGAAAACGAAGCCCTTAACACCGATGATATCGCCGATATCGAGTTTTTTGAAGACAGAATTATACATGGTTTTGTCTTCACCGGGGCAGATTTCGTCGCGTTTGACGTAGATTTGGATTCTGCCGACGGCGTCTTGCAGTTCGTAGAAGGAGACCGCACCCATAATGCGTTGGCTCATAATACGACCGGCGAGACTGACATTTTGGAAAAGAGAGTTGTCTGTAGGATATTTTTCGTGGATTTCTTTAGAGGAAGCGTTGACTTCAAACAGCGGAGCCGGATAGGCATTGATGCCGAGATTTGAAAAATCGTCTAATTTTTTTCTTCTAATAACCTCTTGTTCTGATAATTCTGCCATAATTGTGTTTCTTAAAATTTGGTTGCAAAAGTACGATTTTATTAGGAAATAGGAATTGGGGATGAGGAATTATTTTCGCAAAATGCCGGCGTTAGATGTTTTTCATATTTTGATCCACGCGGAAATCCTCTTCCAGCTGCCAGAGTTGAAATCCAGCCTGTTGTTCCATGTACGTAAGGATATCTACTTTAGCGTTGAGATCTGGGATTTTACAAATCTCTTCCATTATTTCGTCGATTTTGATTTTGATGTTGTTGTCCATAAATATCTTTTTTGAAATTCGGTTGCAAATATACGAATTAGTTGGCAGTTGAACTCGCAAATTGTAGCTTGAAATTTATTTTTCCAACTTTCATTATTATTTATCATGATTTGCTGATTTAGTTGTATTTTTGCAGCCTTAAATCAATTTAAAATCAAAGCAAATGAATTTTATTGAAGAAATTATTGAAAAAGATTTGGCTAACGGAAAGAATGAATCGAAAGTCCATACTCGTTTTCCTCCCGAACCTAACGGCTACTTGCACATTGGTCACGCCAAGTCGATTTGCTTGAATTTTGGCATTGCCAAAAAATATAACGGACTGTGTAACTTGCGTTTTGATGATACCAACCCGGTTAAGGAAGATGTTGAATATGTAGATTCCATCAAGGAAGATATCAACTGGCTGGGCTTTCAGTGGGCCGAAGAGCACTACGCTTCCGACTATTTCGACCAGCTTTACGAATGGGCTGAAAAGATGATTCAGGAAGGTTTGGCTTATGTTGACGACCAGACGCAGGAAGAAATCAGCGCGGGCCGTGGCGTTCCGACGAAGCCCGGCACCGAAAGTCCGTACCGCAACCGCAGCGTGGAAGAAAACCTCGACCTTTTCCGCCGTATGAAGGCGGGCGAATTTCCGGATGGCAGCAAGGTGTTGCGTGCCAAAACGGGCATGACCTCTCCGAATATGCACATGCGCGACCCCATCATGTACCGCATCCTGCATAGTCACCACCACCGCACGGGCGACAAATGGTGCATCTATCCGATGTACGACTATGCCCACGGTCAGAGCGACTCCATCGAAGGCATTACCCACTCCATCTGCACGTTGGAATTCGAAATCCACCGTCCGTTGTACGACTGGTTCTGCGAAGCGCTGAAGATTCACCATCCGCAGCAGATTGAGTTTGCCCGCTTAAATCTCAACTACACGATTATGAGCAAGCGTAAATTGATGCAACTTGTTCGCGATCACCATGTTATGGGTTGGGATGATCCGCGTATGCCTACCATTTGCGGCCTGCGTCGTCGCGGCTATACCCCCGCATCCGTTCGCAATTTCGCCGAAACCGTCGGTATCGCCAAACGCGACAACATCATCGACGTTTCGCTGCTTGAATTCTGCGCCCGCGAAGACCTTAACAAGGTCGCCACACGTACGATGGCCGTCTTGGATCCGGTGAAGTTGGTCATCGACAATTTCCCGGAAGGACAGGAAGAATTGCTGCCCGCTGTCAACAATCCCGAAAACCCTGACGCCGGCAAGCGCGAAATCCCGTTCACCAAAGAGTTGTGGATTGAACGCGCCGACTTCCGCGAAGTGGCCGACAAAAAATTCTACCGTCTGACCGTCGGTGGCGAGGTGCGTCTGAAATATGCCTACATCGTCAAATGCACGCATATCGACAAAGATGCGGAAGGCAACATCACCGCCATTCACGTCACCTACGATCCGGAAACCAAGACGGGCATGCCGCAGAGCAACCGCAAGGTGAAAGCCACCATCCATTGGGTTTCCGTCAATCACGCCAAGAAGGCTGAAGTCCGTCTGTTCGAACGCCTGTTCACTGAGCCGGCACCTGACGATTGCGAAGAGGGCAAAACCTTCATCGACTATCTGAACCCCAACTCCCTGACCATTCAGGATGGCTGGATTGAAGAGGGCTTGACGTTGCAAAATGCCGAAAGACATTATCAATTTGAACGTCTGGGCTATTTCTGCATTGACCGTGACTCCACGGATGAAAAAATCGTTTTCAACAAAACCGTAAGCTTAAAACAATAATTATGAAAAGATTTCTCGCAATTTTATTGATAACCTGTGTAATCGCCACCGTGTCTGCACAGTGTACGTCCCCTTCAACCTCCAGCCGTGCAACAGAAGACGTAGCGGAAGTTCAGACCGTGCAAAAAGATTCCAAGGGCAAGGTGATTAAGATTACCCAGAAGGAATTTATCAGCAAAGTGTTCGACTTCAACAACCCGGAAGCCGTATATACCGGCAAAACGCCCGTTATTGTGGATTGCTATGCCGACTGGTGTGGCTGGTGCAAAAAGATGGATCCCGCGATGAACGAGTTGGCAGAAGAGTATGACGGTCAGGTGATTTTCTATCGTATCGATATGGATGTCGCTAAGGAGATGGGGCGCACGTTGAAAATCTCCGGTCTGCCGACGTTGTTGGTTATCAAGCCGAACACGCCCGCACAACAGGCCGTCGGCTATCACGAAAAGAAAGAGCTGAAACAGATGATTGACGAATACCTGTTGAGGCAAGAACCTACGCAGGAGTAAAATCAACGTTGTATAAAAGTAACAGGGCGGCAGTTTTGTCGCCCTTTTTTGCATCATTGGAAAATATTATGCAAATATATGAATTTTAATTAATTACAAGGTTTTTTTTGTCACCAAATTTGACCATTAAGCCAAAAAATCAATTTCCCGCCCGCCGAAAAAAGTTAAGAAACTAAGAAGTGAAGATGTTAAGAAGCAGGATGCAGGAAGCAGCAAGGTCAAAGGTCACAAATGTCTTCACGATCTCCGACCTGATTTTCAATTTTCAATTCAAAAGGGTCATTACTCTTTCACGAATCGGATTTGCTCCTCGCCCTGTTCGGTGGCGACCTTCAGAATGTAGGTGCCGCTGTGGAGCGCGGAGATGTTGAGTTCGATGTATGTGCCGGCAGCCGACTGCCTCTGTACGCAGCGGCCGGTCAGGTCGTAAACCGACAGTTCGCGCATCTCGGAAGCGGCGGCGACCGTCAGCGTGGTGTTCGCCGGGTTCGGATAGACGCGCACTTCGCCGTCCGCGCTGACGGAAGATCCCGTCTGCTGAAGCGCCCGCGTCCCGATGGGCGACCGCTCCGCCTCGTCGTAATCGACTGCCTCTTCGTAGCAGATGTGGTGGAAGAAGCACAGGATTTCCTTCGCCATACGGGCGGCGCGTCCGTTGCCGCTCTCCGCCACCTGCTGCATCTGCGCTATCTGACTGTCGCTCAACTTGTACCAGTTTCCGTAAACCGCTTCGCGCAGCGATTGCAGACTGCCGTACTGCGTGTATTCATCCTTCTCGCTGTCGTTGAGCTCAAAGCGGACGGGAATATCCTCCAACGTGGCGCGTGCCTTGTCCCAAAGTCCTTCGGTACTTTGCGTCTCCGCCATCAGGTAGTGGGTGAGCGGCGTGTTGATGGCCTTGTACCAGTCCTTCAGCAGTGCGAGGTCGGGAACGCTGTCGCTGATGATGCCGCGGATTTCGGTACGCGCGAGTTCTGACATCGCCGCCGACAGGTCGGACATCTCGGACTGCAGCGCGACGGCCTCTTCTGATTCAAGATCCTGAATGTTCTCGTACTGCTCCTGCATTTGGCTCAACTGTTCCGCCATCGACTGGTATTGCGGCAGTGCTCCGCCGTTTAGGCCATGGACTATCGGATCGTACGGTCCGACGTGGCTTCCGCAGATGGTGGAGGCGCAGCCGTTGGCAGTGGCGTTCCGCACGGTATAGTACGACGATGAGCCGATGGGCTGGTGGTTACCACCGCTGCTGCGATAATAGGTCACCGGGTCGTGGGTGGAAGGAATGGTCAGACTGTTGGCCCTCGTATTGACGAAATCGTTGTCAGCGCCCGCGCTCAACTGTCCCTGGGTGCGTCTGATACGGCCGTTGGAATAGGCGTATATGTCATACTTGTTGCCCGAAAAGGTGTTGCACAAGAATTGCAGACCAGAATTCCTGTAATTTCCATCCGTACCGTTGATGCCACTGACGTAGCATGCATAATAGAGATTTTCGAAGCCATTCAATCGGATTGTGTTGTCGGCGGTTCCTGATTCGATAATCTCTGCGCCCAAAGCAATCCGAGTGCTGTATGATGTGCGATGGAAATTGTTGCCTTCAATGGTATAACCAGTGGTGTTCAGTGAACGGAGCCCCGTTGCAGCTCTCAGCGTGTGATCAATGTTGAAGTCGCAGAAACTCACCCTGGCGTTGTCGGCGGCGGCGAGATGAACGCCGCTGAAGTCCTGACGGAAGTCGCAGTTGTCGAGGGTGATGTCGTAGTTGCCGAGCGTGCTGGAGGTGTGTACGGCGGTATCAAAGCCGACGAAGGAGCAGCGGGTGACGGTGTCGCTTCCGTGATTCTCGCACACGCACGGGTCGATGGAAGAAATGGTCGGGCAGACGCGTTTGGCGTTGTAACCTGCCTCGATGGTGTAGATGGCCTTCCCTTTGGAAGTGGTGCCGGACATTTCATTGCGGAAGGAGCAGCCGTTGAATTTGACGCTGCGCACCTGCCACATTGTGACGTGGTTCTGGAAGTTGCGGCCTTGGGCGACAAACAGGTTGTCGTCGTCCAAGGTGAAGGTACAGCGGGTGAAGTAGGATGCGTTGTCGGTGACCTGGTGAGTGGTGGTGTGGTTTTCGTAGGAAAGGAACTCCACGGAACGGCGGTTGTTGCTGAAGAGGGTGTTGGTGGCCTGCACGATGCCGCCGGTGTGCTCGTATATGGCATTAGTGTCGGCACCGCGAGTGCTGATGGCCGTCCATGCGTTCTCGATGGTGGCGTTGTTGAGGATGACGCTGCCCTGAGCTAATGCCGCCTGACGGATGTCGTTGTGCCCTTCCACGATGATGCCCTGCCACATTTCGCCCTCGCAGGCCGAGGTGAGCGTGCCTCCGTTCACAATCAGCTTGCCGCCGGGACGGACGATGATGCGGGTGTTCCGACGCATTTTTGCTGTGTCTTCCACAGAAAGCGTGCCCAAACTGTCCACAATGATTGTAGAGCTGATGCCGCCGTGAAAATCCGCACCCCAGCGGATGTAAAATTGGGAACCGCTCTGCACAAGGATTTGTGCGCTGTCGCCCAAGTGGTAGGTGGCTCCACTGTCAAGTGTGAAACGACTTTTTTCGGTGAGAATGACGGAGGATTGCGGCTGTTGGGTGAAGATGCTGCCCGCCTCGCAGGTCAGCTGCGTGGGTTCGGCGAAGTAGCCGCTTTCGCTGTTGCGGTATTGCTGTGCGGGCGTGCGGTTCTGCGCCAGCGTGATGCTGTACCCGCGGGTGAGGTTCACCTGCTCTGCGCCCTTCAGCACGATTTTGCCCGTCCAGCGCGCGTCGTCGGTGATGTCGTAGTCGTCCCAGCGGATTTTCACCAGCCAGCTGGTGTCGTTGCTCAGCGGTATCATCTCGATGCTGAGCCCGGTAAGGTAAGTTGTAGTGTTGTTGGAAAGGGTGTTGGAATTGAACGTGAGGCGCGCCTTACCCAAATTGCCAGTATAGTACGTCTTCGCGTTGCAAGTGCTGGGATTCGTGCCCATATTGATTTTCCGGTGAGCGGAAAAGGCATCCCGGCTGTCACCGATAAAGGAGATGCTGTTGCGCACGGTGTCGCCGTCTGAGCTGATTTTGTTCCACATCGTGTATTCGCGAATCACGTTTTCCGTGTGCGAAAAGAGCCCATCTTCAAACACGCTGTCAACGGTGTTGCCCAGGTCGGTGTCGTACGCTTTCGGCACGATGAATTTTTCCTGGTCCTGGTAGCCGCAGAAGGCGTTGGGAAATTCCGGCACGAAATAGTCTGACACCCAGTGCCATTGCGTACACACGAAATTGGTGTCGCGGGGCATCAAGTGGCGGGTGTAGTCCCAGTACCCCTCGTTGCTGATGACGCGCAGGTTGTCACGGTTGTCGGTGTCCCAAACTTGATTTCTAACTGACGATTCCAAAACGTCCCTTCCGATTTGGTAATAGGCATAGATGCCCGGCGCGCCCGGATGCAGGCACGAGGTGTTGGAATATTGCAGGAAATCCAGCTTGTCGTTGTGCCCCACATCGTGAAACTCCAGCCAAATGTATTGATTCGGCGTGATGGTACTGTCTTTGTATGGGAGTTTGATTCTGATGGCATCGCCGTAGGTAACAAAGTCGCGCAGCACGAACCATTTTTCTCCATCCTCTTTTTGCACATCAGAATTCAAGTAACCATTATTTGACACGTTTCGCGCATAGATATAGGTATTGGCGGGCACGTCAGGGTGTTTCCAATGCATCCGCCAGCGTTCGTAACCGTTGCAGCTTACCAGTCCGCTGTTGCCCCCGCCCAAGAGAGCATAGCCGCCCTGAAGCGGCAGGAAGGGCATCGTCTCCGTACTTCCACGATGGTTGCCGCCACCGATATGAAAATTGTTGCTTCCGAAAAGGGAGTGTGCAATCTCGTGCGTTATGACACTGGTCGGATTGCTCGCTATATCGGATGAGCCCACACATTGTGAAGCCCCTTTCCCACTAAGACGAATCTCCTGCCCGTCCACCTTAATCGGCACAGCATTGACACTGGCATTGCCGTTTCCCACATTCTTACCTCCCAAAGCTGCGGAAGTGTTACGCACACAGAATATCGTATAATAGAAATCTGTGCCCTTACATACATAATCCATCCGTCGGTTATGACCAAACAAAGTGGACAGACCGCCCGTTTCATTAATCATTTCCGAACAGAGTTGGAGAATATTCACGAAACTGTATATATTTCCAGTTCCAAATCTTTCAATCATCCTGCTTTGCAATAGATTGACCACCACGAAGTCACCAATGATTTGCAGTGAATCGAAAGAGGACTCCCCGAAAATGCGGGTGATACAGCCCTTAGTTTGTCCGCACGCGTATGCGGTGTCCATAAACTCCAAATTCAACAAATAGGACGGAATCGTGCCCGAAACATTGATGCCCGCCTTGGCGGGATTAGTGATTCTTGGCCAGCACGTATCACTGGTGTTGACGGGATCCATTGTGGAATCCACGTCAAAGATGATGTTGGCGAAAATATTCAGAACGCGAAAGCTTGAGTTTGGGGAAATCCCATACCCGTCCCAGCTGTGAAAAATATCGTTTTGCCCAAAAGAAAGGAATGTACATAATATTAGGGTGAAACAAACAAAGATGCTCTTTTTCTTCATCCTACTGTTTTACGAATTTCACACTCGATTTTTTGCCGTTGACGAAATAGGTTGCGATGTAGGATCCCGCCGACAAAGAACGGACATTGACGCGCATTCTGGCGTCGTTTACTTGCTGCGAATGAACCACACACCCGTACATATTGGTGATGTACAACATTCCATTAAGCGCAATTCCGTCCTCAAACTGAAGGATCAGCGAATTTTTTACCGGATTGGGGTATAAACGGAACAAGATTCGTTCTTTGTCATCAATCTTGGCTGGAGGGAACTGCCAGCATCCGGCCCGCTCGTCTGCCATATAGACCAATTCTTCATCCTTATGAGCACAAAGCAGAATCGGATAAAATCCCCACCAATTATTGCTATTTCCCCCAGGACAGTTATCGTACCCATCGTGCCAGCCAAAAGGTGTAAAGTTTGGTCCTACACCTTCCACAAATACCACATTCTGTATCTTGTCACTAATAAAACGGGGGATTGCGTCCCACGGGTCGAGTGAGGGGAAAAGGTAAGATTTGGAAAAACGGATCATCTTTTTTCCATTTTCAAACCAAATGCTGTCGGCTACTATCGGAATCTTTTGATAGTCAAGTGCCCCGTAATAGTTAATATGATATGGCATATAAAATGTGTCGCCTAAAGCAAGTGACATATCGCATATCAACTCTTCGAGATCAAACTCGGGTACATACCGATATATTCTTCCCGTCACCGTGTCCTCCCTGATATAAAAATTGACGTCATAGTACTGATGCCATCCATAACGATTGGGAATAAAGTAGTATGTCTGTTGATTAAATGAAATCGTATCTGATCTGTTCCATAGGTATTCGTAAGTTTCCACCCCGAAGAAGTCAGGATCATACGTCACATAATACCCGCCAATATAATACTCGGTTATGCTGTCGCCGAAGAACGACTGGTACTGGGCGTGCGCGCGGTTGCAAATGCCACCTCCCGCCACCAGCAGCGCGAGAACGAGGGCTTTGAAAAAAATGTTGTGTTTCATAAGGGTTGATGTTTGTTGATTTGTTGATTTGTTGATTTGTTGATTCGTTTAACCGAAAAAACAATGCTGCAAAGTTACGTATTATTTTTCATTCGACAATAAAATGATTTTTTTCATAAATTAATCGTTCTTGATGATTTTATATAAATTCCTTACCCCATTATGTATCAGACATACAATATAAAGACCAGCAGGATTTTTTTGCATATTAATGGTTTGACTCCCCTGATGCAACTCTACCTCCATGCAAACTCTACCCATACAGTCATATATCAACAACTTTGTTCCTGTGTGGCGAGAATTGATAGTGAAAAAGTCAACAAACGGATTGGGATATATTGGGGAAGTCGCAAGTCCTTCCATTTCTATAATCCCGTCCCCTTGACAAGGTTCTCTGAAATCGCAATTCTCAAAAGAAGCATCGGAAACGGCATAACTGAGGGAATCTCCATTGCGCTTGCAAATAAAGTAGAGGAAACCGCCATCGCCAAACCGTTCCATCAGTCCCCAATTGGGTCCAACCCCTTCAATAAACATCCTATAAGAGTCGGGGAAACTCCCGTGTATGTAATTGTTGAAACGGATGTGTTTTTTCCCATTTTTTACAAAAACACTATCTACGATCAAATCAACGGGCTGGCCATACTCATTCTGAGTGTGAGAGGTGTCATTTACTGATAAATTCAAATCCATAATCAGGAACTCTTCCTCTGAATCGGCAGGTCGGAAATAAAGTTCGGAATTGTCTTCAGACGAATGTAATTGACCGAGAAGCTGCGGGACCTCACTATAGGTTGCAAAATACCATAGTTCATGGTGACCGCTGAATGGATATGCCTTCATCTCTTCCACACTACAACCAGCCAGTCCCATTTGAACTGGCATTGTCCAGCTGATGGTATCGTCGATGAGTACAGGTTGATAATTAGTTTCTTGCGCCATCGCGCTACCTCCTCCCGCCACCAGCAGCGCAAGAACGAGGGCTTTGAAAAATATGTTCTGTTTCATAAGGGGTGATTTTTATTGTTAATAAATTGATTTACTGATTCTTATATACCTGCCTGCTACTGTAATACAGCCCAGTGAACGTGAAACAGCGTGTCACGCTGTCACGATACACCAACTGCGCCGGAATATTAAGCCAGATGTCGGTGCCCGAATCATCCTTCCCTACAAACAGCGACCGGTCGGGCATATTGAAAAAAGGATCGTCAGTCAGGTCGGTGCTGTCCTGCGTGGTGCCGGTGTAGAGGGTGCTGGAGACCGGTGTTACAGACAGTGTTGCTGATTTGGCGCAAGTCGATCCGTAGCCTTGACAATCCAGATGCCCCAATGAGCACATTCCGTTGCATTCGCGATAGGTGTGCCCGCAGCGAGTTTGCACAATGTATAGGGCTCCACTCTTTTGCCCATTGGAAAGCAGTTTTGCGATATGCTCAGTTTCAATGGCCGTTGAAGAATCCTTTTCAGTGTCACACGAAGTGTGAAAAAAAAAAAAAACAAAAAAGAGTCCGCCTAAAAATAACATAAATGAAAGTCTGTCCTTTTTCATAATGTGAAATTTTTGTTACTCGGTTCCGCAAATTTGCCACAATATTTTCAATAATAGTAGGTCAACTTGGGGAAATATGAGTTCTGACCTACTATTTTTTTTGTATGTAATTAGTATTTAATACATTACAACAAAATATTTTTATATAAATGGATGAGTAGAAAAATGAGTTGGCCGTTTTTTTACATAAAAAGCCCTATTTTGAGAACCATTTTTATGTATGATCGGGAGCGATTCTCGAATTTCCCACCCAACCAATATCATCATCGGAATGACAAAATTTTGTGCCACGCCCGAAGATTCAATAACCATTGAGATGGTCTCGACCTTTGCGAGCCATTCGGGGTCGGCTCAACGCTCCTCGCACTTTTGCCAGGGCTCTCCTACACAGTCATCAGCGCGGGGGCGTGCCTATATGTCCTTGGTGCTGGTTGCATAATAGCCGCTGTCAAATCCGCGGGAGCCCCTGTAGGCAACGAGATCCAAACATTTAAGTTCGTTGAGCCGCCGTTTCGCACTGCTTTCTGAAAGATGGAATTGGTCGGCCACATCACCGGTTTTGGCACCGGGATTGTTTTTGACATATTGCAGCAACTCGCGCTGCTCGCGGTTCAATTCCACCAGCGGTTCCGCCGTATCGGCCAACACCCCGAAAGGATGGTCTATGTAGAGTTCGGGATTCCACCTCTTGAGGCGGCTGAGGACTTCGCTCCCCTTGGTGGAATAGAATTCCATAATACAGATTTGGCCTTGTATGTTCACCTGCACTTCCCGGGGGGAGAAGCGAAGGACATTGACCAATCCGATGATGGTATGGCGATTAATCCGAAGGAAAGTGTCATCGGGAAGAGAGTCCTCAATAGCGTTGAGACTGCAGTACTGTTCATATTTCTCGCCATTCCGCAGATAGATGCAGGTCTTCGCGTCCTCGTATGAGAAATAGGAAATGTCGTTGATGGATACCAACTTTGCGCCGACTTTCGGAAGAAAGAGAACGACCCTGTCCGTTTTTTCCATCACAGCCCTCCCCGTGCTTTTCAATTGGAGCGCCCTTGTATGGTACATCTTCAGGAGGAAGAAGAACAGGAAGAAGGCAGCATCCCTCAGGAAAATCTGCACGCTCATATCATACCAGACCAGCGCCCAATTTATCTTTTCAACATACTGCATTCGGCTGAGCATATCATTGCGGACGAGGAGCATCTCAGCGCCAGTACAGACCACGACAGAAGCCGCCGCGCACACCCAGAACAGGAAAGCCCTGTTCTTTGACAACAGGTGAGGAATGGATATGAAATAGTTGAAGTAAACCATCACTGTGATAAGCCCCACGGAAATGAGCTCTTTCCAAGTATGAAGGGCAAGAGGGCGCAAAGCGGAGAAGTTGCAGAAGCGGAACGCCACGAACGCCCAGAAAAGCACGTGCAGGGCAATGGTGAGAATGCGTTTTGTTTTGTGTATCATTGTTGTTGGTTTGTGAACTGTGAGCTGTGAGCTGTGAACTGTGAGCTGTTGTTTATTTGTTGATGTTGTTGATTCGGTTAACCGTTTAACCGAAAAAAACGACGCTGCAAATATACAAGTTATTTTCTCATTTCCAATAGATTGATGATATTTTATGAAAATTTTAGGTGGGGTAATTTGTTGATTTTCAGTGTGTTATATAAATCAGTTTATTCCCAATCTTTGAATTTGCTCATATCGCAACATATTGTAAACCAGACTCGTCAGGATGTTTCTGGAGGCGTTTCGCGCCAAACCGACGGCGCGGCTGAACATCCCGTGCATACTTTGTTCGCAATAGCCGAACACGTGTTCAACCCGAGCACGCGGGGTGGCGTTTTCCCGTCAGCTGGTTCTTGAACACCCAGGTCGTTCTGGCATCCGGAACCTTGTCACCGCTCGCCAGTCCGAGGAAATTCCGGAAACTCGTCCTGTCAACAATTTTTGCACTCGTGATTGGTATTCATAGAAGGAAACCGTGGAGAGTTTTTTTGCTTCTAAATTACTGAATATCAATCACTTTATCAAGAAAACAACAAAAAAGTTACCAACAAAATTTGTTGATAACTATCTATATAACAACGGATTAGACGAAAATTTCAATTTTTGTCATGTACTAAGCGGGAAAGCTGTATTTTGAATATCTCATAACCTTTTGTATTTATTTTCATTCATCTAAAACGACCCAAACACTACCTTTACAGCCATAATACGGATCCTCTTGACAAAAATCTGCCGCACAATTTGTATGCGTTCTTACGCGCCTCGGTTGGATTTCATTAGCAGAACTTGCATAATGGGAAATGTATGTGGCATCTTCCGAAGGCAGATCTTCATCCAGCCGACGAATGACCAATGCCTCAAATTGTGGATAGTAACGATATTTGTATGTCCCTTCAAAGTACCAACAGCCCGAACCATAACCGGCCTCCGATTCCGGCATTGAAACGAAGGTCGAATCCGCAAAAGTAATGGTATAGGTATGAGGGAACTCCGTATAAGGCAGTGTCGCCGCATTTTCATAAATTATCCGATAGGTTTTATTGGCAAGTGAAAAATCCTGGGCAGTGCTGTCAGTTTTCGCATACCCGATGTTGATGACGCCATTTGTGTATAACGGATAGATGGTCCCATCCAAGTGCTCGTGATTTACAGTGGTCGCCCAGTCACTTTTTTTTACTTGTCCGTCATCCGTAATATATGCCCAAAGGGACAGATCGTCTGTTGCGCTAAAGAGGCCTTCGCCGCCGCGCGCATCTTTTTCAGTGCCGTGTGCCGTGGAAGTAAGCAGCCGTATCTCGCATTCGCGGCCCGCACCTTCCGTGCAGACGATTTTGCGGCTCAACGTGCTGCCGCCCACACTTGAATGCAGGAAATAGACACCACTGTGGGGAAAGCTCAGCCTCAGCTCGTGCGTGCCGGCGGGCAGCGCCAGCGACTGCCGCAGGCAAAGTCGCCCCTGCAAGTCGTAAACCGAAAAGACCGCGTCGCCAGACTGCGCATTACCGAAACGTATGGTCGTATTCCCCTGACAGGGATTCGGGAAGTTCTCCAAAAAGTCTGGCCCGAAGCCCGTCTCATATCCGGGAATCGCGTTCGTGCAGTTGCTTAGTATCGTGTCGGGATAATAAAGCCAGAAGGTGGTGTGACGAGTTTTGTTCCGCACCTCCACGCTGTCCCACGGAATCGGCACGCCGTTCATATAGGTACGGATAACCGCCGTAGCGCAACTATCCTGCGACTTTCCCTGGAAGCCGAAGCCTCCCGCCACTAACAGCGCGAGAACGAGGGCTTTGAAAAAAATGTTGTGTTTCATAATACTGATTTATTTGGTGTTATGGATACTTCTATTTTCAACTTTTCGCGCTGGCACTCTGAACTTTGCGAAGTCCGTTAGGCAAAATCCAAAGTAAACAGCGGGTGCAAAGATATAGATTTTTCTTCTCTTTTCTACTTTTTTACTAAAATTTTTATGGTGTGTAATGTATTGAATATCAATATGTTAATAATACTAATTCATTCCTAATCTTACAATTTGTTCGCAAAAGCCGGACACGTGTTCCACCCTTACGTGCGTCATTGAGTTTTAATTATCTGATTATTAATGTGTTATAAATCGTTATTTTCAATCTGTTTTCACTCATTTAAAGATGAGTTTGTGATGAAATTCGCATTTTCAACGTGTTTTCACCTGCCTAAAAGAAGTTTTGTCAACGCCGCAAGGTGTATGCGAAAAATCAATTTCCCGCCCGCCGAAAAAAGTTAAGAAACTAAGAAGTGAAGATGTTAAGAAGCAGGATGCAGGAAGCAATAAGCAGCAAGGTCAAAGGTCAATGTCACAAATGCCGTGACCTGCACCCCAGAACTGCACAATCAAGCCATCTCCTAAAAAGAGAACAATAAAGAAAAGATTTACTCCGTATATACTCTAAATTTACTTTCCCACCGCAGTAGGCGGAAAAAACTTTGAAGTTAGGAGGCGCTTCCCGCTTGCTTAATTTTCAATTTCCAACTTTCAATTTTCAATTTGAAAGATTTTCGATTTCCCGATGCCCCACTTTTGCCAGCGGTAGCAGAACGAGGTGTGGATGACGCCGAAGCCGTATTTGCAACTCCGCTTGAAGTTGATGGATGAGGCCTCCGGGAAGTATTTGGTCGGACAGGTGATTTCGGCAATTTCATAGCCGGCATAAAAAATCTGCGCCAGCATTTGGTTGTCGAAAACGAAGTCGTCGTCGTCAGCCATAAAGTTGATGTTTTCCAAGACCTCTTTTGAAAAAGCGCGGTAGCCAGTGTGGTATTCTGCCAGTTTTTGGTTCATCACAAAGTTTTGTAACGCGGTCAGACAGCGGTTGAAGAAGTACTTGTAGCGTGGCATGCCGCCGTTGAGCGCGCCCTTGCCGAGAATGCGCGAACCCAAAACCACGGGATAAACACCGTTGGCAATCAGATAACACATCGATTCGATGAGGCGCGGGTCGTACTGGTAGTCGGGATGCAGCATCACCACGATGTCGGCACCGAGCGACAAGGCCGTCTGATAGCAGGTTTTCTGATTTCCACCGTAACCTTTGTTCTTGTCATGACGGATAATATGCCGAATACCAAGCTGTTCTCCGATTCTCGTTGTGGCATCCGATGAGTGGTCATCCACTAAAACCACCTCATCCACGATGTCGAAAGGGATTTCTTTGTAGGTTTTTTCGAGGGTTTCAGCGGCATTATATGCTGGAAGAACTACGCAGATTTTCTTATTTTTTAGCATGACTTGTGGTTTTCGGTTTTAGCGCATCAATGGCGTTCAGAATGTTTCTGTCTTTGTGATACACGTCGTTACGGTAATTTACGTCGCCGTTGGCTCCGATGAAGGCGGTGTAGTATTCAATGAAGACGGGCATCCGTTTGCGCAGGCCGAGATTGGTGGGCCGCAGCGGGCGGTAGAAGAGGGAGTCGTCACCGGTCAGCCCAAGGCGGTATTCCTCCTCTTTTTCCTGCATTTTTTCCAAATATTCGGTACCCTCCTCAGTCCACGGTTCCTGTCCGACGGTAATCATCACCTGCTCCCAGCGTGTGGTGTCGTAGTCGTTCATCGTGAGGATGAGTTTCGCCAAAGAGTCGGGTTCGCAAACGCGGATGCAGCCGTGACTGACCGCGCGCACACGCCGCCGGAATGCGCCCGGATTGTTGGTGCTGTGCAGATACACCGATTCGGAATTGCTGATGTTGAATTTGTAAAGTCCTAACGCATTGTGCTTTCCGGACGTTTGGATAATCTGGTACGGGATGTTGTTCTGGCTCACTTTCTTCCAGTCGATGCTTTCGGGCCGCACCTGCTTTTTCGTGCGCCCATCCACAAAGTAGAGCTTTTCCTTGTTGGTAACGCCCATTGCATTTCGCGTCATTTTGTAGTAATACTCATCCTTGATGATGCTGTAGGGCACTTTCCATTCCGGGTTGAGCACGATGCTGTAGATTTCGCTATACAGCAGCGGCGATTCCGTTCTGGCGGCGGGCAGAATGCCGTTCACGCGGCAGGAGTCCTCGTTTTTGCGGTTGACGCTCCGGCCGCAGCAAATCTTCATGCGTAGCGCGACCGTATCGGCACTGCGTGCTTCCAGCATAAAGTCGGGAATGTTCACTGCGACGAAGTCAGAGCCTTTTTTGTGCTTCGTCTGCCAGCGGCAGCGCTCGAGGTTGGCCGCCAGCTGGTCGATGTACTCCTGCGGCTTTTTGTTTAGCGCAGTGAAGGTCTCTTCGTCTAAATGACGGCTGGTGGGGATGCCGCGATTTTCGCGAAAGCGGTTGATGGCGGGCATTAGCACGCGGCCGAGCGTGTCCGACGGCACGTAGGTGGAGGTGATTTCTTCCAATTGCAGCAGTCGCTTGCCGATGCGGCTGACATTCTTGACGCAATGTCCGGAGTCGGCGGAAAAGGCGGGAATGGAATCCCACGCCTGTTCGCGCAGCGCCAGAAACTTGCGCATTTCACCCTGCAACGCCAAATATACCGAGTCGGTGGGATGCAGCGACATCAGGTAGTGCGTGCCTTCGCGCGAGGCTTTCAACGCATCCGTCACAAAATCCGTTCGCAGACTGTCCATCGCGTACTTCCACTTGCCGCCGTTGACTTCCTTCGGATCCGTCGCACCGTACTTCATCGTTTTGGCATACAAAACGTTGGCACGTGTCAACTGCACTTCAATCTCCGCCAGCAACCGGTATAGTTCTTCAGAACTGCCGACCTCATTATTCTGGATTTTTCTTATATCATTATTGATAATCTGATAACCAAATATTTCGGGCGAAAGTCCGTGCTCTTCGGATTTTGCGTAGAGTTCCAAAAACTGTTTGGTCAGATGCTCCTGCAAGCCGTTGGCCGTCCAGATGGCCGAACCGTTGTCGGAATAAAACGACTTTACTATAGACGAAAACATCAACTCATCGTCGGACAATGAGTTGATGTTTTTTTGTAGGTATTCTTGATAATCCTTATCGTTGTAATATTTATGAAAAGCGGTCCAATCGGGTACATTTTCGAGTTGACCATGTTTGCAGCCGGTGATTAGCAGCAGAAGAAGACCAACCGTTAGGAATATGTGGGCGATGGATTTCATGAATTAGGTTATAAGAGATTGGGTTATGAGGTTATGAGAGATTGGGTAATGAGAGATGAGAGGTTTAGGATAAGGGTAGCAAGGTGGATTTATTGATGATTTTCGTGGAACAATTTTGCGCGTTCTTCGAGTGCCGGGAACTGGTTGCGGTTGACGAGGGAAACGCAGGCGCGGAGACCTTCGGTGCGCGTACTGTTGCAGGAAGAGAGTGAAATGGCGCTGATGCCGTAATACATCAAGTCGTGCAACAACTGTTCGCCCGTAAGTCCGGGATAGCTGAGGGTGAAGTAGAAGCCGTCGGCAATCTCTTCGTCGCCATCGTGGTCGTAAACGATCTTGAAACCGTTGTCGGTGAAGATTTTCTTCATGATGTGAGCTTTTTCGGCATACTCGCGCACATCGTCAAGATAGTTGTAAGTGCCGTCGTTGCAAGCTTTTAAGATTGCGGTGAGGGCAAATTGTGCGGAGTGTGAAGTGCCGGAGCTGACTGCATAAACGGCGCCGTTGATCATGGCACGTTTCAAAATCGGGGTGCAGAAATAGGGGACGAGGTCCGGAAATTCGCGAGCACCGAATTTGTCGGAAATGGCCAGTACAGCGATACGTTCGCCGGCATAGCTGAAAGCCTTGGAACCGGAAATCATCAACGCGTAGTTGTCGGTGTATTTGCCGACGGAAGGCTGGAAGGGCGGAACGCCGGGTTTGGAAATGTCACGACGGAAGTCCATGCCGAAGTAGGCGAGGTCTTCGATTACGCACACGTCATATTTCGTCGCCAACTCACCGATAATGCGGAGTTCTTCATCGGTAAAACAAACCCATGACGGATTGTTGGGGTTGGAATAGATGATGGAGTGGATGTTGCCTTTTTGGAGATAGCTTTCCAGCTTGTCGCGCAGTTTGGCACCACGGAAGTCGTAAACATCGAAGGTTTCGTACTTGAGACCGAGGATTTTGTGCTGGTTTTTCTGTACCGGGAAGCCGGGGTCGATGAAGAGGGTGGTGTCTTTCTGCTTTTCGCGACGAGCGAGCGTCATGAAGCTGACGAGGCCGGCCATCATGGAACCAACGGTGGGAAAGCAGGATTCCGGAGCTACATCCAAGTCGATGAAGTTCTTGATGAAACGAGAAGCTTCGGCTCTCAATTCAGGCGTGCCGTCCAGGTCGGGATAGATGGTGGCAATGCCGCCTTGAAGTGCTTTGATCTGCGCATCAACGCCGATTTTGCAGGCCGGGATGCCGGGAATGCCCATCTCCATACGCACGAATTTGACGCCGGAAGCGTTTTCAATGTCGTTGATGAGACGTTTGATTTCACGAATAGAGGCTTTGCCAACCTCTTTAATGCCGTTTTGGGCAATCATCTTGTCAACAAGATTAGTGTCGATAGGTGTGTTTTTCACGATATGTATGTTTTTAATTTGTTGCAGATTAAATAATTATCCATCTTCACAAAATCGGTGCAAAGTTACATATTTTTTTTCAGTTGGAAGGCCATAATTTCTTCCTCGGTCATGTTCATCAAATAATCCAACACGGTGGGCCAGTCGGGAAAGCGTTCGCTGCCGAACTGAATCAATCTATCGCTGAACGCGTCAGCACCGTTTTTCGTGCGGTCGTCAATGAGAAAAGCGCCGCGGTTGAGCTCTTTGTGGTGCGAAAGGATGAGCCTTTTGTATGCCGGCGTCCCATCTTCGATCCCGAAATACTTTTGCACCCAATGTTGTTTGTCGATCGGGGCGGTCGGATTGCGCCACGGGGCGGTTGATAAGATGTAAACATCGAATTTCTTCGATAGTTTGCAGAAGGCTTCAACGGCGCCGGGCATCGGATCCATGCGGCTGAAAATGCCGGGCACCTCATCGTACGAACCGTCGTATTGCAGTCTTTCCATCGCCGTCAGCCGTGCTACACCAGTTCCGAAATCCACCAGTGTATTGTCCATGTCAATGTAAACAATCGGCTTCTGAGCAAAAGTCGAAACCGATTCCGCTTTTGCGTCTTCTTGCTGCTTAAAGTATGCAAATGCTTGATTAAAAGCGTCTAACAAAACTTTTTGTTCCAAATGCGCATGTCCGCCCTCTACCCAAATGCAGTTGGATGCGGACACCCGCCCGTTGCCGGCATCGCCATATCGCGCAGCAAAAAAGTCGTGATACTGCAGAAGTTCATCATTTTTGGCAAAAATACCAAAAATCTTGTCCGGCGTATTATCACGACTTACCTCATAAATATTGTATTCTACCGCACGACAGTTTTCCAGTGCGTCTTGCGGAATTTCCGCTATCCTGGGCAACACTTCCGAAGGAATACAACATGGATTGATGAAGATTTTATTCACCATCTTTCCTGTTTCTTTATCTTTTTTTATAAAAAGATTGTAGATGCTGCCTAAGGAAGAGGAAACCACAGTGTCGATTTGTTCATCCTTCAACACTCTTTTTATATGCTCATAACATGCTGTAACATTCGTTAATTCAAATGTTTCCAAAACCCAGTGGTATTCGGGAAAGAGCTTTTTGAGCATGTTGCCGGTATAGGAGTCCCTGTTGCTTCCAAAACCGTGTATGTAGAGGATGTTTTTCATTTTTATCGACTAATAATAACTTTCTGATTTAAGGTTTCTCCGTTGGCGAAGATTAGGTTGGCGACGTAAATCCCTTCCGCCAACTGACTGATGTCCAACGATTTTTCGTTGGAGGAAAGCACTTGCTGGCCCATGGCGTTGAAGAGGCGCATTTCGCTGATGCCGTCGCCGTTGATGTTCAGCACGCTGTTGGCAGGATTCGGGTAGATGCTTACGTTATTGTCGTTTTCGCTGATGCCGGTCTGCCCTTGGCATGAGGCGAAGAAGTTGTAGATTTCGGTGGTGTAGTCAATATCGTTAACGGGTGTGTAGTACCATTCGTGGTCGCCGCCGTTGACTTTGATGAAAACGGTCTTGCTGTCGTTGTTGCCGTTGGTGTATTCGTATCTTTCAAAGGTGAGTGAGTCGTTGGTGAGGTCAGGGTAGTTGGTGACGATGGGAGTGGCGGAGCATTGGTTGAAGTTGCGCCAGTAGTCAACGGTGGCTTCTGCGCCGAGACCGACGCTGACGGATACGATGGCGACGTTGAAGTCAGCGTTGTCGTAACCCACTGTGCCGTCGGCGGTACCGTGAATGTGCATGGTGCTGACGTTGGCGTTGGGTGTGGCGGCTTTCACTTCGTTGCCGATGGTGCCGCTCACGGAAGCGATGGCCTTGATGCGGTCGGCATGCTCAATGGCGAGACGATTGGCCATGAAGCCGCCCATCGAGAAACCGGTGACGAATACGTTGTTTTGATCTACGTTGTAGTTGGCAATCAGGTCGTCAAGGATGGCCATCATGAAGCCGGAGTCATCGACACCATCGTTAATGACGATGTCGCTGCCGAGGAAGTTAGCGCTGACACCGGAGTTCCAAGCAGTGCCGATTTCCATCGACTGACCCAGCAATGAAACGGAGGCAACGAGGGCCTGCGGTGTCACCACAATCCAACCGTGTTGATTGGCGATGGATCTGAAACCGCTGGCATTGAACATGTTGGACATGTCATCGCCCAAGCCGTGCAGCACGAAAAGCACCGGTGCGGGCGTACTCGCATTATAACTTGTCGGTACATACTCCAAATATTCGCGCTCGGCACCACCGAAATTCATGGTTTTTGTGGTCTGCGCCTGAACGGCGATCAATAATGCGATGATGGCAAAAAAGGTAAAGATTTTTTTCATAATTATAAGGGATTAATGATGATTGGTAATGTATTCGTTTAATTCTTCTATGGAAGAAGAGAAGGTGAATGCACCGTTTACGTAATAGTAGTTTTCGGGGTCGAAACAGTAGTCGTAGGCGACTTTGGGCAGTGTGAGTGTTGTGTGTTCAAGAGTGAAGAGTTGTGCGATGGACTTCAATTGCTCCGCAGTCATCAGTTCGTTGCTGATGGCTTGTTTTGCGATGGTTAGTTTGCTTTCTTCAAACGACTGATTTTGAATAAGTTGCTCGATTCTCTGGAAGGTGGCAGTGGGACAGGGCATCGGCTGTTGTGGCGGTTCTTGAACGACCACTACGGTCGGGACCTCCTGTTCGTGGTGGCCATCGTGATGAATGTCGCCATGATTGTCGTGACGGTTGTTGCCATGGCCTATTCCGTTATGCGGATGTTCGTCCTGCGGTTGATAGCCGGAATTCTGCCAGCCGCGATGGTTGTTTTGGCTGTTACGTCCGTGGCGTGTTCCCAGTACATCGCGTTCGTCGTTTACCGAAGGTATAACAAGTGGTGTAACTATTTCAGCGTGAATAGAATAATCAACTGGGCGAAGAGTGAGCCGGCGGCTGCGCGTGTCATAGTCCAATTCATAATTGTTGTTGCCGCCGCGGAGTTGCAGGGCCAGCGTGACTTCGGAGTATGATTTGTTTTTCAAAATGATGCGGATGGTGTAGTTTTCCGCTGCCATATTCAAGATGGTGATGGATTTCACCTCATCTTTGTTTTGCAGTGCTTCGTTCACGTAAATCCAAAAACTCTCGTGGCGAGTACTCTGAATCGTCAGCGCCGTGCGTGGTTGTGCGATTGCGCCAAAAACACTCATCGTGAAAAGAAAAAGAAGTATGAATTTTTTCATAATAAATTGAAAGTTAGTAAAAAATGATCGTTTTGGTTTTTAAGGTTGCAAAGATACAAATTTATTTTATAAACGGAAATTAGGTCAGACGATAAAGGTTCTGGTGCGCTCCGCCCTTATAAACTAATCCCAAAAGAAACGACCACCGAAATTCGATGGCCGTCTCCAAAATAAATAGAACTGTATGGAAGTAGGAATGTTAGTCTATCTGTGACCGTGCGTCGTCGGGTGATTGTTGCCGTGGTTTCCACCGTTGTGGTTGTGATTAGGGCCGTTTGGGTGATTCGGCGTGCCTGGGTGTCCCGGAGTGGGATGTGCAGGGTGTGCGTTGTGGCCATGGCCCGGCATCGGACGTGGGGCTGGGTTGTGTAGTGGCATCGGGTGCGGACGGGGTGCGGGTCTCAGAAATGGTACGGAGAAGTGGTATGCGAGAACACGATTCGTACGTACAAAACCTAAATAATTGTTATTCTTACGATAGTCAACGGTGAAGTAGTTGTTGCCATTGTAAATGGTGTGGTTCATAACGGTAACTGCGCGAACGGGAGAAACTTGTTCGATGCGGATTTCGTAGTTGCCGGTTGCCAATCCCGATATGCAGATCGATTCGACGGGACTGTTGTTCTGTAATACGCCGTTGATGTAAACGTAAAATGTTTCATGATGCGTTTCTGAAACAATTAGCGAAGCGGCTTCGACCTTAGCCGCAAGTGCGAATAAAATCGCGACGATGAAATAAACTGACTTTTTCATAAGGCTTGGTCTTTAAAAGTGAATAATGCCTAAATAGAAGCCCTATGAGAAAAAAAGTTTAAAACAGGCAACAAAAGGATGTTGCCTGTGTGGTGTCATGGTTTGTTAGGGGGTGGACTCTTTGTTTTTAGCTTCCCATTACGAGTGCGTCGGCGACGACTTCGGCGATGGACTTGATTTCGACGCCCAGTTTGTAGGTGTGGTCGATTTGCATGAGTTGGTCAACGCAGTTGTGGCACGGGGTGATGACCACGTCGGCGCCGGTAGCGCGGATTTGGTTGGCTTTGATTTCGCCGACTTTCAGACGACGCTCGTTATATTCGCTCATGGCGAGCATGCCGCCACCGCCGCCGCAACAGAAGTTCTCGTTGCCGTACGGGTCCATCTCTATCAGTTCGGGAACGGCGCTTTTGACCACGAAGCGCAGTGCTTGGAACAAGCCGCCGTTGCGCGTGATGTTGCACGGGTCGTGCATGGTGTATTTCTTGGTATTCAGCGTTTTATCAAGTTTGATGCGCCCGGTCTTGATGTATTTTTCCAACAATTCCACCAATGAAACCATCTCAAACTGTGGCGTTTCCTTCATGTAGTTGGGAGACTCCCAGCGCAGTGCGCGTGTGCCGTGACCACATTCGCCCAGGATCAGGGTTTTGCAACCCAGGTTTTTGACTTCATCGTACATGTTTTTGGCGATGATGGTGGCTTCTTCGTCGTTGCCGGAAAAGTAGCCGTAGTTGGTGACGTCGTACATTTTGGTAGAGAGAGTCCAACTTTCGCCGGCGGCGTGGAAGATTTTTGCGGCGGCAGCGATGGAGAGCGGGAAGAACTTGGGTTCGCGCGGGTTGAGAGTGTAAAGGAAATCCTTGCCAGGTTCGTTAAGCGGGATGGTGGCGTTTTCGAAACCCTCTTCATCCTGCATTTCTTCCTCCATCCATTGGATGGTATCTACAAATTCGTCTTCTGGGATGCCCATGTTGTTGCCGGTGTTGACGGCGGCATCGACGGTGGCCTGCAGGCTCTTGGGGACCATGCCCATGGTGGCGAGCATACGGCGGCCGGTACGTACCACGAACGGAATATCAACGCCGATGGAGCAATGGGCCACGCAGCGACCGCACATGGTGCAGGCACCATAGAGCGAGTCAACCATTTCATCAATCATCTCGTCGTCGAGGTCGCGGGCGTGGGTGAGTTTGGGAGCCACCTTGCCCATGGTGGTGCAGTAACGACGATAGAGGGAGGCGACGAGGTCAACCTTTTTACCAGGAATGAACTTCGGGTCGTCGAAGGTTTTGAAAAAGAGGCAGCTGGTGCCGCACAATCCGCAGTGTACGCAGGAGTTGAGGTGGGTTACCAGTTTGCTGTCCGCCGGATGACGGAGGATGTCCAATGCTTTTTCGGTTAATTCAGGATTCATAAGGAGGGAAATAAGGTTATAGGGAAATAAGGTTATAGGGTTATGAGGTTAAGGAGATAAGAGGTTAAGTAGTAAGCAGGAAGTAAAAAATAATTTTCAATTTTCAACTTTCAATTTTAAAAGTCGGTGCATGGCTTCTTTGACGGTGGCGCGGGGGCAGGCGAGGTTGATGCGCATGCAGTTGTCGCCGGCGGTGCCGAAAGCTTTGCCGTCGTTGAGGCCGAGTCGGGCGGTGTGGATGAGTTTGTCGGTGAGTTGTTGGTGGGTGAGTCCCAGTTTTTGGAAGTTAACCCAGAGCAGGTAGGTGGCTTCGTGGCGGTAGGTCTGGAGTTCGGGCAGGTTTTCGGCCATGAAGTTTTTGCAGTAGTTGACGTTATCGGTCAGATACTCACGGAGTTGGTCGAGCCATTCGGCGCCGTGGGTGTAGGCGGCCTGCGAGGCGACGCTGCCGAAGATGTTGCCGTAGATGTGGACGGTATCGTTAAGGAAAGCCTTGTATTTGGCGCGGATGTCGGGGTTCGGAATGATGATTTCGGAGGTGAACATGCCGGCGAGGTTGAAGGTTTTGCTCGGTGCCATGCAGGTGATGGTGTTTTGTGCGATTTCTTCCGAAAGAGTAGCGACGGGCGTGTGCTTTTGTCCGCGCATCATCAGGTCGGAGTGGATTTCGTCGCTGATGAGGAGGCAGTTGTATTTGAGGCAGAGTTCGGCGACGGGGCGGAGTTCTTCAGGCTTCCACGCGCGACCGAGCGGATTGTGCGGGTTGCTGATAATCATCATCTTAGGATGCTGCTTCAGCTTGTCTTCCAAATCGTTGTAGTCCATCACGAAGCAATCGCCGTTGAGGCGGAGCGGGTTGAAAAGCAGTTCGCGCCCGTTTTTTTCCACCACTTCGTAAAACGGCGGATAGACGGGTGTCTGGATGAGCACTTTGTCGCCTTTTTCGGTGAAATTCTGCACTAAAAACGAGAGTCCGGTAACGATGCCGGGGGAGAAGCAGATCCATTTGGAGGAGATGTTCCATTGATGTCGCTTCTGCATCCAAGAGACGATGGAGTGGTAATATTCGTCGGGGTGGAAGAAGTAGCCCATGACGGGGTGGTCGATACGTTGTCGCAGTGCGTCGAGGATGAAGTCGGGCGTGCGGAAGTCCATATCTGCTATCCACATTGGAAGGACTTCTTCACTACCAAAAAAGTCGTTGCGTTTGTCATACTTCAGGCAGTTGCTGCCTTCACGCGGTACGATTTCGTCGAAATTGTATTTCTTCATTTCGAAAGTTTTTTCGGGCCGCAAAGATACAACTTTTTGAATTGAAAATTGAGAGTTGAAAATTGAAAATTAGGTCGGAGGACAAAGGTCAGAGGTCAAAGTGTCGGAGGTCGGAAGAATTTTGCACTTCGCCCTTCCTGCCTAAAAAACGATATGCGAAACGTAAATAATTCATTATCCATTATTCATCATCTATTAATTAAAAACTTTGTGTAACTTTGCGCCTTAGTTCATATTATGCGAAAAATATTACAACTTATTGTATTACTGAGTGTTATAGTTTTTTTTGCGGGGTGTTCCGCGAAGGAAAACGAAGGCGACAAGCATTCCGATAGCATTGCCATCAGCGGGCAGCTGAAGGGTGCGGAAGGGCGTACGCTTTATTTGCACCACCTTTCCGTGGATACGCTGAGCGTGGGCGGAGGTGAATATATCGGTTTGAGTAATAATGCGATACAAGGTGGAAACTTTTCGCTCGTCTGTAAACCCGACAATGACGAACCTGCATTTTACCGTATCGGTTTTAGCGCGCAGAACAGTATTACGACGTTGGCGAAGCGTGGGGAAAACATCAACATAAAGTTTACGAAAGTGGATACGCTTTGTCGCGAATACACGGTGACGGGCGGTAAGGACGCTCAGCTGATGTGCGAACTGGACCAGCATCTGAGCTGCTTTATTGATTCGGCGGAGCAGCTGTTGTTGTGGTATGAATTTACCGATGATGACAGCGTACATGCGACGGTAAACAATGCCTATAATATTATTAAAGGTCATTATACCAGTTATTTACGTGATTTTATTGCAAAAAATCCGAAATCGCTGGCGACGATGGCCGCTTTTTACCAAAAATACCAAAACAGTACATTTTTTGATGAGGCCCGCGATTTGGCGTTGTTGGAGCAGATTTATAAAAATCTGCGCAAAGCGCATCCGAAGAATGAAAATGTGGTGTGGCTTTCAAAGCGGATTTCATTTATCAAAGAAAATTTGAAAAACGAACAAAATCAGGACGAAATTAGTTCCATAAATAAATAATTAACATTAAAAAAAAGAAACATGAAGAAGATTTTTAGTCTTTTAGCAGTTGTTTTGATTGCTTTTCTCGCATTTGGCGTAAAGAGTGCGAATGCGCAGAACGAACCCATTTTTGCGGAAGATTTCAGTGCGGTTACCGGTAGCGGCACGCAGCAGTGTGAGGCCAGCGGTACTGCTTTCAATTCCACCACAATGGGCGAAGTTCTTCCGGGTTGGAGCGGTAACAAGGTTTATCCCGCCAACGGGAAGGTGAAACTGGGTACCAGTTCAGTCAATGGTGAGTTGCAGACTCCCGCTATCGACTTGAGCAGCTACGGCAGCATCCGCATCGTTTTCCAGGCCAGATCTTGGAATGGCAATGATGCCACCACGATGACGGTTTATGTAAACAGCACCGCTTACACGGTTGAAGGTTTGCCGAACACCGGAACCACTTCGGACGTGCAGTGTGATTTGGAGACTTTTGAAATCATGGCCAGCGGCGGCGGCGCTACCACCATCCGTTTCGTGGCTTCTCCGCGTGCCTTCATCGACAACGTAGCCATCTATGCAGCTACCGAGCCGACGATTTCCGTTATGGGCAACACCACTTTCAACAACGTTTCCGTAGGTCAGGCCTGCAACACCACTTTGGTTGCCAAAGGTTTCAACCTGCTTCCCGGCTCTACCACCGTTGCTTTGACCGGTGACAGCCAGTTTACCACCACCACCACTTCCATCGTGAACGATCTGTTGATGGACGAAGCCGGCGTTAACATCCCGGTTGCCTTCAGCGCAAATGCCGCTGGCGACTACTCCGCTACTTTGTCATTCAGCAACAGCGATTTGGCTGAACCGATTACGGTTGAATTGACCGCTCACGTTATTTCCGTTAACGAAATTCCCGCTATCGACCAGTTGCGCGCCCTCATCGACAACAGCGATGTCACCGCCAACGTTACCGATACCGTTTTCTACAAATACACTGGTCATGCTTACATCACCCAGGTTTTCCAGGAAGGCAGCTATACCAAATGGATGCAGGATGCGACCGGCGCCATCCAGATTTACGATCCTGACGGATTGTTGGCTAATGTGACTTACGGTCAGGAAATCACCAATGTGGTTGGCCTTTTGAGCAACTATTATGGTTATACCGAATTTAATGTTCAGGCTGGCATTTCCAACAGCGACATCAACGCATTCCCGTCATCCGTTACCGAACCCATCGTAGTTACGTTGGCGCAGCTGCAAGATCAGGACTACATGGATGGTATTCAGGCACAGTTGATTAAGTTGGAAGGTGTGACTTTCGAAGCCACCGGCAACTTCGCAAACAAAACCCGTTATGTGGTTAGTCAGAATGGTGTAACCGATACCGCTGTCTATATCAACAGCACGTACGACACTTATTACAACTTCCCGATTCCGACCGGCACGGTTGACGTTATCGGTGTAAATGTTCGTTCTTCTGCTTACAGAACCCCCACTTCTACCGGTAGCGACCGTGTAGCTTCACGTTACTACATTTGTCCGCGCGGCGATGGTTGGTCAACCAGCATTGCAGAAAACGAAATGGTAGAGGTTAAGGTTTTCCCGAACCCGACCAGCAGCGACGTAACGATTGCCATTGACGCTCCGGCAACGCAGGTAGCCATCTACAACATGATGGGCGAACTCGTTGACCGTCAGGCTATGAACGCCGGTGTCAGCACTGTTAAGATGAGCCATTTGATGAGCGGTGTCTATTTCCTCCGCATCTTCAATGATGACCAGTTGGTTGGCACTTCCAAAGTGGTGAGACAGTAATACTATATTATAAGGCATCCTTTCGGGGATGGAAAGAGGGTCCGGGGCGCAGGAGCGTTTCGGACCCTTTTTTTGTGAGAGATGAGAGATGAGGTGATAAGAGATAAGAGATAAGAGAAGCGAGATGAGAGGTGAGATGGGAGAAGGGAGATGGGAGATGAGAGAAAAGGACCTCCGTCTTTCCTGCTTACTGCTTACTGCTTACTGCTTATTATTTACTGCTTCCTGCTTGTAAATGCTTGATTTTCAATGGTGCAAATCTTAAAAATATATAAATTGTTGAAAAAATGTTGAAAAGTCGGTGCGATTTAAAAAAATATATGTATTTTTGCAGCCTCAAATTGACTAATTATCTCATGTTGTTGTTGTTGAAATAGTTCTACTCCGTAATTTATTGATACAAAAAGCGTTTTCTGCTTTAACTTGTCCTGAAATCTCGCAAATTTTAAGACCGCAAGTTAAGTACGAAATGCACGCGTTTGATACGTGGGCTTTTCTTATTTGCGGTCAGGTATGCGAGAACCTAGGACATATAAGCTAAATAAGGTCCACGTTTTTTGTTATCTACAAACATTGAAGAAATTGCCGGTGGGCCTTCGGCGTTTATAGGTAAAAAGCCAAACATGAAAATAATCTCGCAACTGATTGTTCTGGTTTTATGGTCGAATCTTATATATGTACTCCGAAAGGGGGACAGGTGGATTGGTTCTGGTAATGAGTTTGCCTTGGTCCCGCCCCGTGTGGAGAAAGATTGTAAAATTTTGCAATTCGCGGTGCGCCGTGTGATTGCCGATTCGGCTATGTCTTCTATTCAGTTTGTGTAGAAAATATAGGAAGGGCAGGGTGATGTTGACCTTTATTTTGGGACTTTTTTAGGTCGGACGTCCTCTCCCTTCTTTTTTTATAAAATAACTTTGTGCTTGTGAAAAAATGGCATCCATTTGGGTACGTGGGGAAAAAACAACTTTTTAATATAAATATAAAATTATATATAATTTCTATGGGCAACTGTACGATGTTTAAGAACGAAATGAACCGACAGCAGAAACCGATGCGTAGCCGCCAACTGAAGGGTGCGGCTTTCACCTTTTTGATGCTTATGGCCTTGTTCTTCCCAAGCGTGCTGCCGGCGCAGGTGGCGGTGCCGTTTACCCAGCGTACCTCACAGTATTCGCCAGATCAAGCTGTCTACCATTTGCAGGGTGATTTCACGATGATTGGCAATACTAATATGGTGGACCCTAACGGTGGCAACACGAATGATGTCAATGCCATGCGTTGGAACAACATTGATGCTGCTAATGGGGCGGTAACCAACTCTACTTCTGCCGAGCTGAAGTTCTCTACCGAACGCGGCGCCAATCCCGAATGTACCCGCGTGGTGTATGCCGGGCTGTACTGGGTGGGCCGCCACGATACCCGTAACGATCCGGCTCCTGAAAGAAGGGTGTTGCGCACCGTTACTCTTCATAACGGCGAAAGGGAAGGGTCGATCTCTGTTAGCATATCGCTGCCGGACCCAAGCGGTCGCACACGAATTACTAATCTGAGTTCAGGCACTAGTTCTGGACATAAAGTCATCCAATATCAATTTAGCCAAAATAACACGGTTGTCTCAACTCCCTATATTAACATAGAAAGATATTCCAATGGTGCTCGCTATGCTATCCGTATGAATTCCATGAACACGGGGAATGACGGTGCTGCTATTTATAATGACATGCAGTGGAGCTCTGGCACATATCAGATGCGAAATATCACCAGTTTAAGTGCAGGGCAGGGGAGCAGTGATACTTATAGAGCTAACAACCCGCTGCCGATTCAGATTGCGCAGGTGGGCGATACGATTTACATGCTTACTTCCGTGCATTGGAATAATACTAGCAGCAATATAAATAATGATTATTATGTAACCCTTCAGGTTTTGGTTCCCGAAGAGGGATACGCTGAGCCGCGTCGTAAGGTGAAATTCAGACACGAGGATGGTACCTATACGCAAGTGACGGCTGCTCAGGGAAATGTTTTTTTCCCAACGATTCCATCAAATGCTCCTAACACTATCAATGAATCAGATTACTATTATGGCATGTATACTGCGTACGCGGAGGTTACCGATATTGTGCAGGAGTATGGCGAAGGTAACTACTATGTGGCCGACATAGTTTCCGATCTATCTAATGTCAGTAATAATCCTATTGGTAAATTGGGCGCATGGACGCTGGTAGTCATTTATGAAAATACGATGATGAAGTGGCGCGACATTACGGTGTTTGATGGCTGGGCCTTTACAGGCGGTGCAAACCCAAATACGGATGTAGCTATCTCGGGTTTCCGAACCGTGCAGGTGGGCAAGGTTGGTGTGAAGTTGGGTATGGCGGTAATGGATGGAGATAGAGGTTCTAGTACGGACAAAGTATACATTCAGAAACTGAATACAGACGAGTATCAGCAGTTGCTTAATCCGAGTTCTGATTTATATAGCACAAGTGATGACAATTTTTTCCAATCCGTTATATATACTCCGGAAAATGCGGCTCGTAATCCAAGACAGACCAACAACTACGGTATTGATATTGTCGTAATGGATGTGCCCAACGAGAACAATTCGGTGATGGCGAACGAGCAGACAAGCACCCGTTTCCGTTATGCTTCAACAAGAAGGGACAACTATGCGGCCTTCTTGTATGTGATGGGGGTAGATGCCTACATTCCGGACGCGCAGGCCATAGACGCGGTGATGGAAAACGCTTCCGCCGTTTATGACCCAGATATGGACGTGTGGGTTTCGCATCCGGGCGACACCGTAACCTTTACCATTAAGGTTCACAACTACGATGTGGAAGACATTCGCGACGCGATGGTAACGCTGCCTATGCCACCTACCGTTGAGTTTTATGAGTTGGAGGCCGAATATTCCGACGGCCGCACCGGTGAGTTCTACTTTGATCCGTTAGAAGGAGTGAACGGAACAGCGCATTGGAGCATCGACTATTTACCGGCGGGCTATCCCGACTCTGTCTGGGCCACTTTCAAGCTCCATTGCTATATCACACGCGACTGTTATGTGCTGGCTTCTACTTCAGAAGAGTGTTTGCTTGACCTCGTGGTTAATGGTACGTTGTCGGGCACTTCGGTCATCAACGGCGTTTGTTTTGAACACCCCTTTATTCAAGGTTTCCAACAGGATGGAGTTTGTAGAGGAGCGGCTATTGCGGAGAGTCTGCGTGTGGTCATCGACCGTGCGGACTATGTACGCAACCATTGCGACTGCAGCAATGGGGGGGGCACATTCAACACCGAGTGTTATAAAAACCGGAGTATCGGCTTCTGTTTGTCGGATGGCGATGTTGTGCCGTTTGATAAGGTGGCGAAATATTATCCGGATGGCACCCGTTTTTATTTGGGCAGTGACCGCAGTGTGGAATACACCTATGCCACTGGTTTTCCGGCGGCGGCGCAGAGCACGTCGGTAGTGGCCGTATTGCCCACCAACAGCAGTTGCGAGTCCAGTCTCACGTTGGTGCAGACCATTTCTTTCGATACGATTACGTTGCCTGCTTTCGTCAGCAATCCGGTGGAATACTGTATGAATGACGAACCCCGGCCGTTGTCGGAGTCCATTGTCATTCCGGATACCTCCATCACCAACTACGGTGCGCAGGTAATCTTTTTCAAAAGCCATCCGGGTGACGATCCGCTGCATCCGGATGTGCCGGCGTATTCCGACATTACGCCCAGCACCAGCGCGGTGGGCATTACCAGCTACTGGGTGGTGCAAATTGCGACAGCTCCGGGTATGGAGTGCTACCACTCCACTCCGATGAAGCTTGAGGTGTTGGTAAAGAGTCCGCTCACCATTTCCAGCGATGTGGAGAGCCCGTCGTGTGTGGGCGTGCCGGTTAATTTCACTCCGGATGTTGTGGGAGGAGAATACGACATTCCTGAAGAAATCTTACCATATGTATATATAAATAACCAGACGAGTGTGGCCACTTTGTCGGGTACGGCGCCTGCCGGCACCTATACTTTCTCGTACACGGCGCCGCCGTCAACCGACCCCGATGGCTGTCCGCATGCTTTAACGCAGGCCATCACGCACACGGTGACCACGATTTCTGCCGGTGGACATATTATCCCGCTCAATCCGGGCTCCATTTGTCAGGGTTCTCCGGTTCCTGATTTTCGAATTGACCAGATGGCAGGCCGTGTGGTGAGATGGGAATATCGAAAAGGTACGGATCCATGGCAGGTCATCCCCAACAACACAACGCGGATAAACCAATCGAATCTGCCTGAGTTAACTCAAGGTACCTACCAGTTCAGAGCCCTCGTGCAGAGTGGAGATTGTGAACCGACTTATTCCGATACGTCATCGCTGACGGTATCAAACTATGTCGCTGAGGCTGCGCCTACGGGCGGAGTGCAATATTTTTGCGTGGGTTCTGAAGTTACTTTGAGTAACCCTGACAATTCGGGCACATACAATTGGTACACTTCCGAATATGGCGGCGAGCCCGATAATGCGAACCGCACCTTTGAAATGACCGAAGCTTGGGAGCAACGCTATGTTTCCCAGCGCAGCCATATCGGTGACAATGTTTATTGCGAAAGCCAGCGAGCTTTGGTAGAAGCCCGTCCGTATTTCAATGCAGGTGCTATTCGCAACGGGCAGCAGGTGGTTTGCGGAACCGGTACCATCAACACGATTGGTTCCGCCGATGATGCCGCGGCCACTGTGGGGGTAACCGGTTATAACGGTGCCGCGCCCACGTTTACTTATCACTGGTATATGTCGAAAAACGGAGGCGCTGAAACCAGCTTGTCAGCTACCACGGCCACGTTGAATCCCGCTACGTATGTCAGCGGAAACGGCACTTATACGTTCCGCCGTACGGCCTCCTTCAGACTTCAAACTGGTGTTTATGGAAATGGTAATCCCCGATATACAAACTGCGGGGAGCTTCCCTCCGACGGCACCTACAAGTTGATATTGGGAGTTCCGGATGCGACCATAGCAACGCCTGAAAATACGGTATTATGTCATGATGGCAGCATTCAGCTAACGTTGACTGCTCCATTTTCTTCATTGTTTTCTTATCAGTGGTATCGAAACGGTACGGCCATTATCGATGCCAACGGTTCTAATTATACGGCTACTGCGTCGGGCAACTACACCGTAAAGGTTACCGACCGGGCCAGCGGCTGTAATGCTACTTCCAGCACGCCGATAACGCTCACCGAAGACAATACGTCACCAGTAGTTTCACAAAGCACAATCAGTACAGAAATTACAAGCTGCTCCATCACCGCCCTGCCTGCGGCATATACTACGGTGGCAGAGTTGGAAAGCGGTTTGCACGTCAGTATCAGCGATAATCATACGTCTGATGCCGATTTGGAAGTTTCCCACGCGGATGACACCACATCTACAGTATGTCCGTTTGTGGTTACGCGTACCTACACCATTGCCGACGAATGCGGCAATGAGGCCACCATCGAACAGACTTTTACCATCCAAAATGAAACAACTCCGGTCATTACGGTTGCTTCACAAAACAATCCTGCCGGCGCTTGCAATCCGACGAGCATCACCGCACCGACCTTCACGGTAACGGATGTGTGTGCGGACACTCCGACACCCACCGTAAGTACGACAGGACCTACGGGCACCGGCTGTGCCAAGAGCCAGACTTGGACGGCCACCTACACCAGCGTGTGCGGCGTAGAGGCCACTCCGGTTGAAGTGACCTATTCTTGGAAAGAAGATGCTGAAAAGCCAACAATCGGTACGATTGCCGCGCAGGATGCAACGCCCGCTGGCAGTTGTAAATACAAAATCCCGGGTCTGACAGATGTGGTGAGAAACGTATCCTCCGACAACTGCACGGCTGGCGATGATTTGGCCGTCAGTCAAAATATTGCCGCTAATACGGAATATGTGCAGACAAATTCCGAACAGAACATCAACGTCACGGTTACCGTAACCGATGCCTGCGGCAACGAGCAGACCAAGACGGTGGTGGTGAAGATTCCGGCCAAGGTGACGGCTAATGTCACTTCCACGACGAACATCGACTGTTACGACGGTGAGACTGGCGCCATCGAACTGACGGCCACCGGCGGCACACCGGACTATACGTATTCCTGGACGGGTCCGAATTCCTATACTTCGACCGATGAAGACCTTACCAGCCTGAAAGCCGGCACTTACGCAGTCACCGTAACGGACGACAACGGTTGTACGGCAACGGCCAATGCAACATTGACGCAGCCGGCCAGCGACATCAGCATAACCCTCACTCCTACGAACGTGCTCTGCAACGGCAAGGAGACCGGCGCCATCACGGCCACCGTTACCGGCGGCACACCCGACTACGACTACGAATGGGGCACCGGCGCCACGACGGCCACCGTTTCCGGCCTCTCAGCCGGCGAATACACCGTGACCGTCACTGACAATAAGGGCTGTGAGAAGGAGGCATCCGTCACCATTACCGAGCCCGCCACGGCGGTGAACATCACCACCATCAATAAAACCAACGTGCTCTGCAAGGACGCAGCCAACGGAACCGCGGAAGTGGTGGCCGAAGGCGGTACTTTGGCAGCAGGCCATACATATAATTATATATGGAGCAACGATGCCACCACGGCATCCATCAGCAATCTGGCTCCGGCAACCTACACCGTGACCGTCACCGACGACAACGAATGCGAGGCAACGGGCGAAGTGAAAATCACCGAGCCTACGGCGCTGACGCTGACCACGGAGGAATCCAACGTCAGTTGCGCGGGCTCATCCAACGGCAGCGTGAACGTGACCGTCAGCGGCGGCACGAGCCCGTACACCTATGCCTGGAGCGGCGACGCCACCTCTTCTGAGGAAGACCTTGAGGATTTGGGCGGCGGCACCTACACCCTGATTGTCACCGACCACAACGGCTGTACGGTCACTGAGACCATCGAAATAGAAGAGCCCGACGTGCTTTCTTTGGGACTTTCTCCAGTTTCAGAAACCTGCGACGGCGGCGATGGTAAGATTACCGCAGCGGCCACGGGCGGCACCCAGTTCGACCTCGGCGGTGAAAATCCGTACTATCTATACTCTTGGTACAGAAAAACTTCCGCTACCGACTCCGTTTTGATTGCAAGCAATGTGACACAAATTGACACTTTGTCGGCAGGTAACTTCACGGTAGTAGTGAAGGATGCCAACGGCTGCGAAGCGCAGGCATCCGTAACCTTGAAACTTGACAATCCGTTGGCCATCAACACCACATTGTCGGCCAACCCGACCATCTGTAGCGGTGGCTCATTTTCGTTTGCACCGGAAGACGGCGAGGACGGCAGCGTTCCGGATGGAACACTTTATTCCTGGGAAGCTCCTGTAGTAGAAAACGTCTCCAACACCCATGCCGGCGTTAACCAGTCAACCATCCACGACGAGGGCATCGTCTATACCGGCACCGCACCCTCTGTGGATATTCCTTACAACGTGGTCGCCACCTACGGCGAAATCTGCCAGAACTCCACCACCGTCACGGTAACCGTGAGCGCCACGGTGAACGGTAACATGACCATTGCGCTGACCAACGACACCGTCTGTCCGAATGTCGGCACGAAGACTTTGACCGCCACCTTAGGCAACCTGACCAACAATTACGATATCACTTGGACATTCAACGGCTCTGAGACAACACAATCCCGCAACCAGAGCGAGACTACGCCGACCTTGAATGTCACCATTCCTTCCGACAACTGCAATGTTGTATATCCGTACACGGTTTCTGTGGAGGACGAACTTCATTGTAAGAATTCAAAGACCGGCAACATCGTTGTCAGAATTCCGGACTGGAATATTAGTGAAGCCAATGGCAGCAAAACTGTTGCCTGTCCTTCCGCTGCAGTTCCTCCGACACTTCCGACCGTTACGGACGGCTGCGGCAATACACTGACTCCGCAATCCATCGGTTTCGATCCTGAAACAGACGATCCTGTTACCTGCAGTGGCACCGTTGAGTACAAATATCGTTACACTGCTTGCGACAACAGCTACAAGGATTGGACTTATACCTATATTATTAAAGACTCTATCGCTCCTGTCTTGGAGGACTGCAGCGGTTTGGACGAAGAACTCACCGCTACCGACTGCGAATTCACCGTTCCTGACTTCGAGGATGACGTGCTGGATCTGGCCTCCGACAACTGTACGGTGGCCGAATACGTGCAGAGTCCGGCAGCCGGCACCGTGATTACGGCGACAACGGATGTGACGGTCTATGTAAAAGATGCCTGCGGCAACGAAAGCGCGCACCGCACCATCACGGTGACGGTTCCCGCGCCGGTACAACTGGCAGAAGTGACGGCTGAGCACGTGGACGTTTTGTGTAAAAACGATGCCACGGGCAGCTTCAAGGTAAGCGCTACGCAGGGCAAGTCTCCATACACCTATACCTTAGGAACCACGAGCAACAGCACCGGCGAGTTCAGCGGTTTGGAAGACGGCACCTACACCGTGACCGTGACCGACGCAAACGGCTGTACCAACACGGTTGATGTGACCATTAACGAACCTACCGCCGTATTGACGGCTTCCGTTCCCGCCCCCACAGCTATTTGTAACGGTGGCTCGCAGACCCTTACAGTAGAGGTGGGCGGCGGCACAGCGGGATACGGCTATCAGTGGAGCGACGGTTCTAACACCAACTCCATCACCGTCAGTCCTACCGCGACGACGACCTATTCCGTCACTGTCACTGACGAACACGAATGTACCGCAAGCGACAGCAAGACGCTGACGGTTTACAGCCTGCCCATTGTGGAACTCGACGGTGTGAGCGACCTCTGTCCGAACGTGGGCAGCACCAATCTGACGGCAGAAATCACCACAACTTCTGCTGCTCCTTACAAATACGAGTGGACCGGTATGACGGTGACACCGGCCAGTACCGCCGGCTCAACCGCAACCAGCAACACGGTTTCTGCTACGATTCCGACTACCTGCGGCGCCAGCTACACGGTGACCGTGACGCTGACCGACAACCACGGCTGTACAGTGACCGACGATGCTACCGTTACCGTGAAGACGCCGGCTACCCCGAGCATCGCGTTGGCTGATGGCACGGATGCCTCCACCAACCTCGGCTGCAACCCGGCAAGCATCCCGACCGTAACGAAAGACAATTTCGTTGTTACGGACGAATGCGACGCGAGCGCGATAGCTACTGTTACACCTGGTGACGAACAGGTTGACGGCTGCACGCACAGCAAGACCTGGACGGCAAGCTACACAAATTCTTGCGTAACGGCTGCTACATCCAAGACCGTAACCTATACCTGGACGGTGACCACCGCTCCCGAAGTAACCCCGAGCGACGAACTCGCCGAATCGGGCACCGTAATGGACTGCAATTGGGATTATGAAAATGAAGGACCGACCTCTGCAGACTTCAACTTGGTATCTGGAGACTGTGAGACGGATCCTGACGTTACCGTAACCAGCAAGGTTACCGGCGATTGCACCAAGACCGGCATCTGGACCGCTAAGTACGAAAATCAATGCGGACAGAAGGACTCTGTCAAAGTGACCTACACGTGGACGGCTGATGAGGAAGGTCCGGCCATCACGGGCACATTGGAAGACATCAACGTAGCGGGCTGCGACGAAACCGCCGTTCCTGCCGCTGCGACTACCGTGGCCGCATTGGAAGAAATGGGCGTCGAGATCAGCGACAATTGTTCGAGTACGTTCACGGTTTCTTCTGAAGATGCGGACGCTTCTGGCGCCTGCGTCAAGACGGTGGTGAGGACCTACACCGTCACCGATGCCTGCGGAAACTCATCTACGGCAACGCAGAACATCATCATCACGCCGGCAGACTTTATCTCCAACATGCCGGAACCTGGCGAGAAAACCGTGTCCTGCGCCGCCTCCGTAGGCACACCGGCCACGCCCACGGTTGAGGATGCCTGCGGCAATGTCATTACCGATATCGAACTGAAGAGCAAGACCGACAATCCTTCCTGCGAGGGCACTGTCGTTTACACATACACCTATACCGACTGCGCTGGACACAGCCACGACTGGACCTACACCTACACGATTGACCTGCCGATAGTGGAGATGCCAGCCGACGGGCGCGACACGGTGCCTTGCGAAATCGACGCCCAGCACACGCCCACGCCGCCGGAACTGACGGACGCTTGCGGCCGTACCCTTCAGGTGGTCCAGGTGGGTGATCCAGTATCCACGGTCGGAACGAACGGTCGCGGTACTGTGACCTACACCTTTGAATACACCGACTGCACGGGCGAGGATTACGATTACGAGTGGCAGTACGTATATTATGTGATTCCGGACGCGTTCACGCCCCGAACCAACGGCTCAAGCAATATCTCTTGCCTGTCGGATGCGGTCACCCCGACCCTTCCGGCTATCACGGTCTGCGGTGAAAGCGTCGAGCTGACACTCGTCTCCAAGGTTGACAGCACGGAGAACGGCTGCGGCAAATACATCTACACCTACGGATATACCGTCAACGATGTCGAATATACATGGAAATACACCTATAACGTATCACCCGCGGACTTCGCGGACCTGATGCCGGACAATGGCGGCAGCACGGTTTCCTGCGAGGCTGCGGCAGTGGCTCCGACCGCTCCGGTGGTTGAGAACGCCTGCGGCACGGCTGTCACGATTTCTGAACCCGTGGTGAGCGGCACCTACGAAGGCTGCGAAGGCACAATCATTTATACCTACACCTACAGCGACTGTGCGGGCCACAGCCACGACTGGACCTACACCTACATCATTAAACACGATGCCAACCCGACCCAAGTCGGCACTCCGGTGGACACCGCTTCCACTGTCGAATGCGTCTCCGCAGCTACCGTTCCCACAGTTCTTCCTGTAGTGAAGGATGCCTGCGGCAACGTGGTGGTGCATGCTCCCGCGCCCGAGGTTGGCGGCACCTACACGGACTGCGAAGGCACGAAGACCTACACCTATACCTACGAAGACTGTGCGGGCAAGCAGTTCGTCTGGACCTACACCTACACGATTGGACATTCAACTGCTCCGGCCGAAGTGGGCGGACCTGTAGCGACAAGGGATACGGTGGAATGCGAGAGCGCGGCCGCCGCACCCGCAACGCTTCCTGTGGTGAAGGATGTGTGCGGCAATGTGTTGGATGCTCCCGAACCCGAGGTTGCCACTGACATCCACGGCTGCGAAGGCACGGTGGTTTACACCTATACCT
>JAKSMF010000020.1 GCA_024400775.1 Bacteroidales bacterium
CTATAACCTTATCTCTTATCTCATATCTCATATCTCATATCTCATATCTCTTATCTCTTATAACCCTATAATCTTATAATCTTATGAAAAATATTGCCATTTTCGCCAGCGGTTCCGGCACCAATTTCGAAGCATTGGCGCAGGCGTGTGCCGATGGCCGTTTGGATGCGCGTGTCGTGCTGATGGTTTGCGACAAACCAGGTGCCCCGGTGATTGAGCGTGCCAACAGATTCGGGGTGGAAAGTTTCGTCTTTTCTCCCAAAGCTTATTCTTCCAAGGCTGACTACGAGCAGGCAATTGTGAAGATGCTGGACGAACGGCAGGTGGATCTGGTCTGTCTGGCGGGCTATATGCGTATCGTTTCCGAAGTGCTGCTGTCGGCGTACCGCGGACGAATCATCAACATCCATCCGTCGCTGCTGCCCGCCTTCAAAGGGGCGCATGCTGTGGAAGATGCTGTGGCATACGGCGTTAAGGTTTTCGGTATCACCATTCATTATGTGGATGAAACGCTCGATGGCGGAAAAATCATCGCGCAAAAGGCCTTTGAATACGATGGCGACGATGCCGCCGAAGTTCACCGCCTCGGACAAAAAATCGAACACGCCCTTTACGTTCAAACCGTCAGCAAAATCTTATCACGTTAAATTGAAAGTTGAAAATTATTATCACTCTCCTCTCTCATAACCTCCTCTCTCATAATCTTATAACCCTATAATCTTATAATCACAATGAAAGCACTTATCAGCGTTAGCGACAAAACAGGCCTGGTACCGTTTGTACAGGCATTACAACAAATGAATTGGGAAATCATTGCCACCGGCGGCACACAGAAGTTGCTGGAAGACAATGGAGTACGTACCATCAACATCAGTGATGTGACGGGCTTTCCGGAGATTTTGGACGGTCGTGTGAAGACGCTGCATCCCAAAGTACATGGAGGCATTCTTGCCCGCCGCGAATTACCCGAGCACATGGCGACATTGCAGGCGAACGGCATTGAAACCATAGATTTGGTATGCGTCAACCTCTATCCTTTCCGTCAAACAATTGCAAAAGAGGGTGTTACTTTTGAAGATGCCATCGAAAATATCGACATTGGCGGTCCGTCGATGGTGCGTAGTGCTGCCAAAAACTGGCGTGATGTCTCCATCGTTTGTGATCCTGCCGACTATGAAGCGGTCATCGGTGAAATTCGTGAGCATGGTAACACGTTGCCGGAAACGCGTTTGCGTTTGTCGGCCAAGGCCTATACGCACACCGCTGAATATGACTGTTGCATAGCAACTTATATGCGTGCGCAGGCGGGACTGACCGAAAAACTCTTCTTGGAATATGAGTTGAAGCAGTCGTTGCGTTATGGCGAAAATCCTCACCAGTCGGCCAACTTTTACGCGGCATCGCAGCCGGTGCCGTTTTCTTTGGCTTTTGGCGAACAATTGCAGGGTAAAGAATTGTCATACAATAATATACAGGATGCAAATGCCGCACTGAACGTTTTGCGCGACTTTGATGAACCCTTCTGCGTTGCGCTCAAACACATGAATCCGTGCGGCGCGGCGGTCGGCAAAACCATCGAAGAGGCGTGGCAGGCGGCGTACGAAGCCGACAAGGTGAGCATCTATGGCGGTATTGTCGCGGTCAATCGTCCTCTGACGCAGGCCGTTGCGATGGGAATGAAACCGATTTTTCTGGAAATCGTCATCGCACCCGACTTCACCCCCGAGGCGATGGAGATTCTTTCCACCAAGAAAAATCTGCGCGTGATGAAGGTTGATATGACGAAGACGGGTGCTCCGGTGCCGCAGTACATCAGCGTGGCAGGCGGTCTGCTTGCGCAACAGCAGGATACGCAAATCGAAGCTGTTCGTGCTGAGATGTGTGTGACTGACTGTCAGCCGACAGCGGCGCAACTGTCTGACTTGGACTTTGGTTGGAGGATCGTGAAGCACGTGAAATCCAACGCCATCGCCATTGTTCGCGATGGCCGCACGTTGGGTGTCGGTGCGGGGCAGACCAACCGCGTTGGCTCTGCGGAAATCGCTTTGAAACAGGCACATGCGGCGGGTGCCACTGCTGACTTGGTGCTGGCTTCCGACGGCTTCCTACCGTTTGACGATACGGTGGCGTTGGCGGCACAATACGGGGTGACCGCTATCGTTCAGCCTGGCGGCAGCATTCGCGACGAAGATGCCATACGTAAAGCCAACGAGTTGGGAATCACGATGTTGTTTACTGGTGTTCGTCATTTTAAACATTAATATTGAAAATAAAGATGAAAGTATTCGTCATTGGCGGCGGGGGCCGCGAACATGCCATTGTGGAGGTGCTGCATCGTTCGGCGCAGGTGTCGGAAATTTTCTGCGCGCCCGGCAATGCAGGCATCGGTGACATCGCCACCTGCGTGCCCATCAAAGATACGGAGACGGAAAAGTTGTTGCAATTTGCTCAACAACAGCAAGTCGATTTGACCGTGGTGGGCCCGGAAGCCGCGTTGGCGGCGGGTGTCGTTGACTGTTTTCGTGCGGCGGGCCTCGCCATCTTCGGGCATACGCAGGCGGCCACGCGCATTGAAAGCAGCAAGGAGTTCGCTAAAGAACTGATGCAAAAATATGGCATCCCGACTGCAAGTTATCGTAGTTTCGACTGTTATGAAGATGCGCTGGCGTATGTTGCCGAACGTCCGTTTCCCGCTGTGCTCAAGTACGACGGACTGGCGGCAGGCAAGGGCGTCGTCATCGCACAAGATCTGGAAGAAGCGACTGAAGCACTGAAAGAAATGTTGTTGGATACGACATTTGGAAAGGGTAGGGTGGTGGTTGAGGATTTCCTCACGGGCCCCGAATTTTCGTTCATGTGTTTTGTGGATGGACGAAATGTTTATCCGATGCCGTTGGCGCAGGACCACAAGCGTGCCTTCGACGGAGACCGTGGGCCGAATACGGGCGGCATGGGTGCCTACACCTCGCTGCCGTTCATCACCCCCGAAGATTGGCAATTCGCCTACGAACAAATTATGTGTCGTGTCGCGGTGGCGATGTGCGACGAAGGCCGTCCGCTGTCGGGCGTGGTGTATGGCGGTTTGATGAAGACTCCCGACGGTATCAAGGTCATCGAATTTAATGCGCGCTTTGGCGATCCCGAGACCGAAGTGGTGTTGCCGTTGTTGCAGAGTGATGCATACAACATCTTTTCTTCCATTGCTTTAGGGAAAAAAATCGATAATCCGATATTATGGTCGCAGGAGATTACGCTGGGGGTGGTTTTGGCGACGAAGGGTTATCCCGGCAGCTACGAAAAGGGCTTTCCGTTGGAGAACGTGGAGCAGGCGGGCACCCGACTTTTCCACATGGGGACGGCTCGCCGAGACGGCCGGCTCGTTACCAACGGCGGCCGCGTGCTGATGGTGGTGGCGACGGCTGACACCCATCAGGCGGCGCGCGACAAGGCTTACGCCGCGGCGGCACAAATCGATTCAGATCATCTTTTTTATAGAAAAGATATCGGACATTATATAATATAGTATAAAATCGTCCATTTTGAAATGAGCGAATTGATGAAAAAATAAATTGTACCAAAAAACAAAATATTGCGTAAAAAACTTTCGGCAAAATTTTTTCTAACGAAAATAAGAACTTATGGCACAAATTATTGATGGTAAAGCGCTGGCAGCCAGGATTAAAGAGAAGATGAAAACGCAGATGCCTCAGTTGAAGGCTCAATACGGCCGTCTGCCGTCGCTTTACGTGATCATCGTCGGAACGGATCCGGGCAGTCAGATTTATGTGCGCAACAAAATCAACGCTGCCGTATCCGTCGGTATGGATGCGCGGCTGATTGAGCTGCCGGAAGAGATTAGCGAAACCGACCTCATAAGCATCATCCACGTGCTGAACGAAGATCCGTTGGTGGACGGTATTTTGGTGCAATTGCCGTTGCCTGCCCACATGAACGAGGAACGCGTGGTGGATTCCATCGCCAAAGACAAAGATGTGGATGGATTTCATGCACTTAACGTCGGCTCGTTGTGGCAGGGCACTCACTGCATTTCGCCTTGCACGCCCAAGGGGATCATCCAACTCATCAAAAGTACGGGCATCCCGATTTGTGGAAAGGTGGCCGTCGTGGTGGGACGCAGCAACATTGTGGGCAAGCCTGTCGCGAAGTTGTTGCTGGATGAAAACGCCACGGTCATTATGACGCACACCTTTACCGAAGACCTCAAGTCGCTGACTTTGCAGGGGGATATTCTGGTAGTTGCTGCTGGACAGGAGAAGCTCATCACCGCCGATATGATTAAACCCGGCGCCGTGGTGATTGACGTTGGTATCACGCGTAATGCGTCGGGACGTCTGGTTGGTGATGTCGATTTCGATGCGGCTGCCGCGGTGGCTGGCTACATCACGCCCGTGCCCGGTGGTGTCGGTCCGCTCACCATTGCTATGTTGCTCAAAAATACGATGGAATGTTTTCTCAACCACGCCGAGGCCAACAGCAGTGCCTCTAAAATCTGGGCGACAGTCATCAATGCGCGCATCGGAAGAACTAATGAATAATCTACTGCCCGAACCGCGAATTACGCGAATTACGCGAATTACGCAGATTGCTCGCTATCGCTCGCAAAAATGTTCTTACGCTTCTTCTTCTCCGATTACCTTTCGACCTTCGATTCTAATTTCTTCTAAATTTCTGATTTTATAAACCTTACAGCTTGACAAACCATACAAACTTTTAACCAATATGTACCACGGAGTTCTTGCCCAGGGCCTCACTTGCCCCATTATCAGAAAAGGTGACAATATTGTTCCTATCGTCGTTGACAGCGTTTTGGATGCTGTTCGCACAAACGACGGCTACAGCATTTGCGATCGCGCTGTCGTCGGTATAACCGAATCTGTCGTCGCACGTTCGCAAGGCAACTATGTGACCGTTGATGACATCAGTCGTGATGTGAAGTCGAAATTCGGCGACGGAGCGACCATTTTCATTATCAATCCCATCTATTCCCGCAATCGTTTCGCCATCATTTTGCGAGGCATTGCCCGTGCCGCCAAACGTGTCGTTTTGGTTATGCCGGAAGTTGATGAAGTCGGTAATGTGGTTAGAAATCACCCATTTACCAATATGAATTATGATGAATATTATCAGGGAATTTGTCAAAACGAAGACGCAGAATCGGTCATCTATCCCGATTTCGGATCTGCGTTAGCGCACGAGCAAATCGCTGAAACGGATGCAAAAATCCTCATTGGACAATTGCATTATTATAATGAGGAAAAAGCAAAATTCAAATCTTCGTGCGTCTATACGCTGGCTGACATTTTGTCGGAACGTTGTGAATTCGGCGTTTTAGGTTCCAACAAAGCTGACGAAGAGTGTCTGAAGTTGTTCCCTAACAAAGAACAGGCGCTGTTTTTGGTTCAAGAAATCAATAAAGAACTGCGTCGGGTAACGGGCAAAGACATCATCGTTTGCGTTTATGGCGATGGCTGTTTCAAGGATCCGGTCGGTGGTATTTGGGAATTTGCCGACCCTATTTCAATGCCTGCCTATACGCATTCGGAAATTATTGAAAGTACACCTAATGAGTTGAAAGTGAAAGCGTTGGCAGATGATAAATTCAAGAATCTGAGCGGACAGGCGCTTGCGGATGCCATCGCACAGGAAATAAAGAATAAGAACAACAATCTGAAAGGCTCTATGCAGAGTCAGGGTACGACCCCGCGGCTTTATCGCGACTTGCTCGCCAGTTTGATGGACCTTACCAGCGGCAGTGGAGACCGTTGCACTCCCATCGTGTTGATACAGAACTATTTTTAGTCATGAGTTAGAAGTTAGAAGTGACCAGTTAGTAGTTCGCTTATCTTTTATCTTTTATCTTTCATCTCTCATCTCTCATCTCTTATACCCCTATAACCTTATACCCCAATAACCTTATAATCTTATAATCTTATAATCTTATGTCATTTATAACCGATAAAATTCAAATTGAAGCGCTTACCTTTGATGATGTTTTGCTTATTCCGGCCTATTCGGAAGTTCTGCCGCGCGAGGTGAGTCTGAAAACCCGTTTTACCCGTCACATCAACTTGAATGCGCCATTTATTTCGGCAGCGATGGACACCGTTACCGAGGCGACGCTTGCCATCGCCATGGCTCGCGAAGGAGGCATCGGCGTGATTCACAAGAATATGCCGATTGCGGAGCAGGCACGTCAGGTGGCTCGCGTCAAGCGCGCCCAAAACGGAATGATCAACAACCCGGTGACGATTGCGCCTGACAAAACCGTGGGCGATGCGCTGCGTATGATGCACGACTATAAAATCGGCGGCATTCCCGTGGTCGAGGATTCCAAGCGACTCATCGGTATCGTCACCAATCGCGATTTGCGCTTCGAACAGCAGATGAATCGTCCGATTACCGAGGTGATGACTTCGGAAAATCTGATTACCACCACCTGCTACAACGACATGCATGAGGTGATGGACACATTGCAGCGATACAAAATTGAAAAGCTGCCGGTGGTGGATGACGCGGGTCGGTTGATTGGGTTGATTACGTTTAATGACATAACGAAGGCGAAAGACAAACCGAATGCTTCGAAGGACGAACGTGGACGTTTGTTGGTGGCTGCGGGCGTGGGCATTTCTGCGGAAACGATGTCGCGCGTTGAGGCGCTGGTCGATGCCGAGGTGGATGCCATCGTATTGGATTCCGCACACGGCAACTCCAAAGGTGTGCTTCAGGCGTTGAAGGAGGTGAAGAAGAACTTCCCGACATTGGACGTGGTGGTGGGCAACATCGCTACGGGTGATGCGGCGTTGCGTTTGGCGGATGCTGGCGCCGATGCTGTGAAAGTCGGTATCGGACCGGGTTCGATTTGTACAACGCGTGTGGTCGCGGGTGTCGGTGTGCCACAGCTGAGCGCCATCTACGGTGTATATAAGGCATTGCGCGATACCGATGTCCCCTTGATTGCTGACGGCGGCATCCGTTTTTCCGGCGACATCGTGAAGGCTCTCGCGGCGGGCGGCAGCACCGTCATGCTCGGCGGTCTGTTGGCCGGCGTGGAGGAAGCCCCCGGCGCAACTATCCTTTATAATGGACGTAAGTACAAGACATACAGAGGAATGGGTTCGTTGGAAGCCATGCAGTGCGGCTCGAAAGACCGCTACATGCAGAATGATGTGGAAGATGCCAAGAAGTTGGTGCCCGAAGGTATCGCCGGTCGTGTTCCGTACAAAGGCACGCTCGGTGAGGTGTTCTATCAGTTGGCGGGCGGCCTTCGCGCAGGTATGGGTTACTGCGGCGCACCCGACATCGAAACCCTGCACGAAGCCAAGTTCTGCCGCATCAGCAGCGCCGGCGTTGTTGAAAACCATCCGCACGACATCACTATCACCAGCGAAGCTCCCAACTACTCCAAGGGTATGTAATTGCGACTTTAGACATTGACTTGCTAAAACTAAACATAAATCCAACGTTCTAAGATGACCTCCATCCAAATTTCGAATATCCGCGTATCGGTGGCGACGCCGCAAAGTCAGCTGAAAACGCTGGTGTTGAACAAGTTCCGTATTTCTGGCGAAGAAGTGGAAGATTTCAGGATTCTGCGTTCGTCGGTGGATGCCCGCAAAAAGTCAGACGTGGTTTACGACTATCGTGTGCGGCTGACGCTGAAGAATGTGCCGCCGGCGTTGATGAAGCATCCGGATGTCACGCCTTACGAAGCGCCGGTGCCGATGCAGTATCATGCATGGAAGCACGAGACCGCGCCCGTCGTTGTCGGTTTTGGCCCGGCGGGAATGTTCGCCGCCCTCTATCTCGCTCGCTGTGGCGCCCGGCCTGTCGTCATTGAACGCGGCAGCCGTATTGAACAGCGCCGTCAGGATGTGGATAAGTTTTTGAAAGAAAAGGTGTTGAATCCGAATTCAAACGTGCAGTTCGGTGAGGGCGGCGCGGGAACTTTTTCCGACGGCAAACTTACAACCAACCTGCACAACGAGTACATCGGATTTGTACTGGATGAGTTTTACAAACATGGCGCGACGGAGGATGTGACCTACGCCGCTAATCCGCATGTGGGCACCGATTATCTGGAAAAGGTGGTGCGAAATATCCGCGAGGAAATCATCAGTCTGGGCGGACAGTTTTATTTCAACACCTGTTTTACCGATTTTGAAAAGAAAGAAAACGGTCGTATCACTGTAATTTGTAATGAAGGACAACATTTTGATACACAACATGTTCTGTTGTGTTTAGGACATTCTGCGCGCGACACCATCCGCCATCTTTATGCGAAGGGGTTGCAGATGGAGCCGAAGAGTTTCTCCATCGGGGTGCGCGTCGAGCATTTGCAAAGCAAGGTGAATACGATGCAGTACGGCAAATTCGCCAAATATCTGCCGGCGGCATCCTACAAGGGCGCGGTGCATCTGAAGGAGCGTGGTGTTTATACTTTTTGCATGTGCCCCGGCGGAACGGTCATGGCATCGGCAAGCGAGCCGGAGACCATCGTCACCAACGGCATGAGCGAGAAGAATCGCGACAAGGCCAACGCCAACAGTGCGCTTTTGGTAAGCGTGGAACCTTCTGATTTTTATAAAGATAGCCCGTTAGATGGTTTGACTTACCAGGAAAAGTACGAGCGACTGGCTTTTGAGGTGGCGCGCGACTATCGTGCTCCGGCGAATCTGATGAAGGAATTTATGCAGGGAAAAATCGCGTCGCAGTGGCGCAACGTGAAACCTTCCTATCCGCACGGTGTGTTGTTTTGCGACTTCAACAAATGTCTGCCCGGCTTTGTGGTGAAGGCATTGCGTGAAGCGATTCCGCAGTTTGACCGCCGTTTGCAGGGCTTCAACGATCCGGATGCTGTGCTGACGGGCATCGAAACCCGGTCGTCATCGCCGGTGCGTATTTTGCGTAACGAGCAGAGACAGAGTAATGTATCCGGAATTTATCCGGTAGGTGAGGGGGCTGGTTACGCGGGTGGCATCACTTCCGCCGCCATCGACGGACTGCGCACGGCCATCGCGTTGTGCGAGGGTTGTGCAAGAATTGTGTAAGAATATTTTTTCTCTCTTTACATCTTTGTTTATAATTTTTGAAAGTGGGCGAAATCGGTGAAAAAAATGTTGATTTCGCCCGTTTTGAAGTTGAAAGTGGGCGAAATCGGTGAAAAAATTATCGATTTCGCCCGTTTTTAGTCTGTGGTGGTGAAAAAAATATGTTGAATTTGTTGCACGAAGACTGCCGAATTGACGGTAAGGCTTATCCTCTCTCATCAATTCAGACAATATGTCTTAAAAAAACTTGATATTATATTGTTAAAATGACAATTTGACACAGTAATATATTTGGCATACAGGTTGTTATGATGATTTGCTTGCAAGCAAAAAAAATGAAGACAAATGCCCGTATAATTAAAAAAAGATGTACTTTTGCAGCGTCATTTTTGATATTGTACCGGCTTCGGATGAACATTTAAAACAATACAAAAATGACAAAAGTAAAATCAAAAAAAACATGTTCTTGTCAACAAGGCAACTCACTAAATTCATTTACGGATGATGAATTATTTCATCATTTTAATGAGTGTGTATTTCAAGAATTTTCAGAAAAAAATTTCGCATACGAAAAGCCTTCACGTTTTGTAAAAGCAATTCGTACGTCGTGTGCTTTTTTGCAACCTGAACGTTATGAATTTCTCCAAAATATTGATTTGCCGGAGAGTTTTTCTGTACATAAAATAATCTGGAAACATTTTTATGAGTGGGAATCAGAAAAATCCCGTGAAATCAAGTGTCTTTTTGAAAAATACTTGGCACATCTGTCTGGCAATACGGAGGAAAAGTTTTGTAAGGCGTTATGGGATGTTTTGTTATGGAGTAACTCTCTTCTTATAAAAGGTCGAGAGCCACAATGGGTGGGAGGCTTTTATGCCTTTTGTATGGAAATGCTATTGCGAAATCCCATATTTAACGATTTGGAAATAACGGATGTGGCTGAATTTAACAAACGATTTAAGGACTATTTTGAAAAAGGTATCGTAAAAAAGGAATGTTTTATCAAAGGTGTACGTTTCCCGTTCGAAGTCAAAGATGAGGTGTTGCAGAATTGTCATTTGTTCGATTCAATAGAGGAATATATAGATTATACCGAAAATACCATCAAGCTTTATGCATACGATTTGAGCACTTCTCCGCAAGATCTATATGGCATTTTATTATTGAAGCAGAAACCAATGGATTACTATCGTTACTTTCTTAGCACCCAAAGGTATCATGCCAAAAATCTGCGTTATCAAAAGTACAAGTTTGAGCAGGCCTCTAACAAAGATTGGCGCGAAATTTTCTTTGGAGATTTGTGCTGCCCGGAATTCATGCACAATGGGATCCTCATTCGTCCGATAGAGATAGCTTCTTGTCTTGATGGGATTGCAGAATCTGCAAAAGAACAATTGTTTGTGATGTTTGATGGAGATTCTTTCAAAGAAAAGTTCAATGGATTTTCTTCATTGATCGCGGATATGTTTTCCATTGATTTCCGGAAAAAAGGTGGTCGGGGTTTTGATGAAAAAAAGATTTCATACAAACCCTTTATTAGCCCTTTTATTAAATTAAAAGACAAGTGGCTTTGTGCATCTTTCGTTTTCCGCTATAATGATTGGATGTATAATTTGGCACAAAAAAGTTTTGAATATTTGGGAAAGGATGAGAATGCTAACAGAAGAACGCAAAACAATAGAGAGAGGGAAAACAAAATTGCTGATTTGTTTAGAAAAGCCAATTGCCATTGGCGGGTAGATGTTAATAGTCATGGGAATGAAAGAGAATCAGGCGATTGGGATATCAAAGTAGAAGACGAACACCATATTTTGCTCATTCAACTTAAATCTCCTAGTTTGCGAATAAGGTTGGATGAAATTTATCGTGAATACATAAACTCTGATTTAAAGGCCGCAAAACAACTTAATGACCTCACTATTGAAACTGTAAAAACAGTTAGCCGTTGGATCGTTTCTACCTCATATGAAAAATGTTTGGAGGAAATAGACGGTTGCCTCAAGGTAAACTATTTTGACTTGTTGTGGGCTTTGCGCAGCAAGTCTAATGTGGAACTTGCAGAATTTATGGGACATATTGCTAATGATGGAGAATTGAGAAAAGAGTTAGAAGAATTTCCAAAACTGATACTTCCGATTAAAAGTCCTAATGAAATTCAGAATTATTTGCGGGTTACCGACGAAGGGAAGCAAGGCCTCAAAGAGGTAAATAGAGTGAAAGAATTATACGATAAGGGTAATTTTGATGACGCTCTGGAGCTGCTTGAAAAACTGCTCGTGCAAAGACCTGATGACTTTGTGCTGTTGCACTTAGCAACGGATATCTATGGACATTTCAGAAATTATAAACGTGTTTCCGAATGTTATGAAAAGGCATTGAATTTGATGCCAAACGATGCTTGGACGTTACGAAATTATGCTTGTGATTGTCAAAATGCTAATAATAGTAGCAAATACGAAGAATTAGAAAAAACGATAAAGGAACTATCATGGTTCATTGATTTTAATTCAAAATAAAATTATTTAAAATGGCAAAGAAAATATTGAGTCCTAATAGTGTTTCTGCTTCTGAAAAACAGAAACCGATGGTCGCTAAACCAGCAAAATCTGAAGCTGTTAAATCAGAAAAGAAACCTCATCTTAAAGAAACGGAGGTTGTGATTTATGAAAAGAGCGGCTGGCCGTCAAAAATCCCCAAACGCAAATCCGGGGACAAAAGAACAACTATTATTAACATTAAAACAAAGAAAGGAGGTAAGTAATATGTCTTGGAATCCAGATGCGGACCACTGTGATGCTGATTATGACAATCATGCAAACCAACTCAATCCAGACAATGATGAGTATTGGCACTCGCGTGGAATTGATCCTGACGACGATGATGATTAACCTATCATAGTCTCTCAGGTCTTCGGCTGCTATGAACGGGGCGTTTTCGTCCCGTTCTTTTTTTTCAAAACACAAATACCCAGCAAAAAGGGAGCCGGACTCCATATCAGCCACGAATGTTTTTCAAAAGCAGCGTGAACGGAAAAAGGGCAACAGAAATTTGGAGAAAAAGATGTAATTTTGCCGCGCTATGAACAAGACATTTTCCATCTACACTTTGGGGTGCAAACTCAACTTCAGCGAGTCGTCGGAAATCGCCCGACGCTTGCAGGAAGTCGGCTTTACGCTTGCCGAACACCCCGACTACATCGTTCTCAATAGCTGCGCCGTAACCGCGGTGGCTGAAAAAAAAGCCCGCAACCTTGTCGCCCATCTGCATCGCGAAACGCCTGATGCAAAGATAGTTGTATTGGGTTGCTATGCTGCGTTGCGTCCCGACGAAATCCGACAGTGGCCCGGCGTCGTCGCCACCTTCGGCAATGAAGACAAAATGAACGTTCTCCCGTATCTCCAAGGCGAAGCGATTCCCGAAAAGCCGATTTTCTACTCCGCTTTCTCCTCCAACGACCGCACTCGCTCGTTCCTGAAAATCCAGGACGGCTGCGATTATCACTGCACTTACTGCACCGTTTGGAAGGCGCGTGGCGACAGCCGTAGCGACAGCATCGACGGCGTGCTGGCACAAATCGACCGCGTGGTGCACCTCGGTATCAAGGAAATCAATCTCACCGGCGTCAATCTGGGCGACTTCGGCCGTCAGAACGGAAGCAGTTTTTACGAACTGTTGCGCGCCATCGAACAAAAAAAACACGACCTCCGCATCCGCATTTCTTCCATCGAACCCAACCTGCTGACCGACGACATTATTGCCTTAGCCGCTGATTCCAAGGTGATTATGCCGCATTTTCATATTCCGTTGCAGTCGGCGTGCAACCGCGTCTTGGGCGACATGCACCGTCGCTATACCCGTGAGCTTTACGCTGAAAAAGTGCGCAAGGTGAAGTCGGTGATGCCGCATGCCTGCATTGCCATGGACATCATTGCTGGCTTTCCCGGTGAAACCGATGCCGAATTTGCCGACGGGCTGCGCTTTTTGGAAGAACTGCCCATCAGCTATTGCCATGTTTTTACATACTCCAAACGTCCCGGTACTCCCGCCGCCGCCATGAAGGAGCAGGTGCCCGTCGCCCTCAAAAAAGAGAGAACCAACCAACTTATTGCACTGTCGGACCGCAAAAAGCTGGCTTTTTATCGTGATCACATCGGCGAATCTCGCCCCGTGCTTATCGAAGCCGAAGAAAAGGGCAGTTTCATGTTCGGTTTTACCGACAATTACATCAAACTTCGTCTTCCTTTTGACGCAACCAAGGTGAATACTATCGAAAATGTTGATATTCAGGAAGAAAAATTCTCACTCTAATATTTTTTTCACGTAACAAAGCACCTCGTTTTTCGTACAAAAACGAATTGAAATCGCACATTTTATGCCACTGAAATTATATATCAAAAGATTCATCAAGTCCCACGGCATTGTCAAGAGCATCTGGGTGCTGCTGACCGATGGCGTATGCGTCTATCTGGCAGCGTTTTTGGCGATGGTTTTACGTACCGACTTCGCGGTGCTGGCCAAGGCGCATTTTACATCTAAAGAATATATCTTCATCCCCGCGCTGATTTTGGGCGTCAGACTGCTTTTTTCGTTGATTTTCAATATCTACAAAATTGTTGTCCGCTATACCAATACCACCGACATTTTCCGGATTCTGTTGTCAAACATAGTGGGTTCGGCGCTGTTGTTGGCGATTAACGGTGTCGCTTTCTGTTTTACGAAAGCGTACATCATCCCGATTTCCATTGTGGTGATGGAATTCTTCATCAGCTCGCTGGGGTTGATTCTTTATCGCTTGATTTTCAAGTCGATATATTTTGAAGCCATCAACCCGACCCGAAAAAAACGGGATGTGGTGATTGTGGGTGCTGGCACGACGGGCGTTACCACCAAGCGCGCCCTTGACCGCGACCCGCATTGCAAGTACAACGTTATGGCCTTTTTCGATATTGATCCGAATAAGATTGGAAAGAAGATTGAAAACGTAAATGTACTTGATTATAAAGAACTTAACTCTTATTTTTCTACTCACAACATCAATTTTTTGATTATCGCCATCCAGAATCTGCCGGCGAGCCAGAAAAATGAAATCACCGAAATCGGTTTGCAGTATAATGCCAAGGTTTTGGCCGTGCCGCCCGTCGCCAAATGGATTAACGGCGAGCTGAGTTTCAAGCAGATAAAGAAGGTGAAAATCGAAGACCTTCTGGAACGCGGACAGATTGTATTGGATACGGATTTGATATCCAGGGATTTGTGCGGAAAGACCGTCATGATTACCGGTGCTGCCGGCTCCATCGGCAGTGAAATCGTCCGTCAGGTGATGAAGTACCAGTATAAACGATTGGTGCTGATTGACAACGCCGAAACCCCCGTTTTTTACCTACGTAACGAGTGTTATGCGATAAACGGTTTGAAAAATATTGATATTCAGATTGTTAATATTCGTGATCAGGTGAAGATGGAGGAGATTATTTCGAAAGAGCAACCGGATGTCATCTATCATGCGGCGGCGTACAAACATGTGCCGATGATGGAGGAGAATCCGGGTGCCGCCATTAAAACCAACGTGCAAGGCACTCGCATTCTGGCTGATTTGGCCGTGAAGTACGGCGTCCAAAAGTTCGTTATGGTTTCGACCGACAAGGCGGTGAACCCGACCAACGTGATGGGTTGCTCCAAGCGTATCGCTGAAATCTATGTTCAGTCGCTGAATTTCCGACAGACGGCGACCAAATTCATCACCACGCGCTTCGGTAATGTGTTGGGGACCAACGGCTCCGTCATTCCGATTTTCAAACAGCAGATTGAAAACGGTGGTCCTGTAACCGTCACCGACCGCGAAATCACCCGCTTTTTTATGACGATTCCGGAAGCGTGTCAGCTGGTTATCAACGCTGGCGCCATGGGCAACGGCGGCGAAATCTTCATCTTCGACATGGGCCATCCCGTCCGTATTTACGACTTGGCTGTCAAGATGATACGTCTTTCCGGCCTGACGCTGGGCAAGGATATCCAAATCACCTTCACGGGGCTGCGTCCGGGCGAAAAGCTTTACGAAGAGCTTTTGGCCACCAAGGAAAACACGACCGAAACGCCGAATCCGAAGATTATGATTGCCAAAGTGCGCACGTACGATTACGACGAGGTAGTCAAGGAAATTGACGAACTGATTGCGCTGAAAAACGACGATTCGTTTGTTATTGTGAAGAAAATGAAGCAGATAGTTCCCGAATATGTGAGTAAGAATTCGGTGTTTGAAGTGTTGAATTAAGTCGGTTTGTTATGTCAAAAAACATCTATTTTCTTGGTATCGGCGGCATTGGGATGAGTGCGCTGGCCCGTTTTTTTATGCAGCGAGGCGAACAGGTTTTCGGGTACGACCGTGTGGAGTCGGCCATTACGCGCCAGCTTCAGGAAGAGGGGGCGCGCATACATTTCGATGAGGATATTCAGCAGATTCCTGCGCAGGTGGATATGGTGGTCTATACGCCCGCCATTCCCCGGAATCACAAGGAACTTATTTATTTTCAGGAACATAACTATCCGATTTACAAACGTTCGCAGGTGTTGGGCGACTTGGCGAAAGGGCATCCCACGGTGGCGGTGGCCGGCACGCACGGCAAAACCACTACGACGGCCATGCTCACGCAACTGCTCGCTCCTTATCGCCGGCTGCTCGCCTTTATTGGCGGCGTGGCCAAAAATTTCGACAGCAATTTCTTGATCGACAAGAATTTTGATACGGTGGTGGCCGAAGCCGACGAGTTTGACCGCTCCTTCTTGACGCTTTTCCCCACCATTGCGGTCATCACCTCCATGGATGCCGACCATCTGGATGTCTATGGCGATCGCAAAAGTCTGGTGGAGTCGTTTCAACTATTTGCCAATCAGATTGATGCGGGCGGCACGCTGCTGATTCACGAGCGGGTGGCCGACCAAATCAGTCAAGCCCGCAAGCTCACCTATGGTTATGGTGACACGTGCGATTTTCGGATTTCCGATGTCCGTTTGGAGGCCAACCGCGCCTTTTTCAACCTGCATTATGCGGGCGGTGTGCTGCGCGACGTAGCCATCGGCGTGTCAGGGGCGCACAATGTGTTGAATGCGGCTGCGGCGTGTGCCGTGGGTGTACTCATGCAACTTTCTGAAGAGCAGATTAAAACGCGCATGGCCGACTTCAACGGCGTGAAGCGCCGTTTCGACTATCGCATTGAGCGTGAGGATCTGGTATATATTGACGATTACGCCCATCATCCGGAGGAGATTCGCGCCATCATTACGGCGGTGAAAAGGCTGTATGCCGACAAGGAGCTGACGGTGATTTTCCAACCGCATCTTTACACGCGCACCCGTGATTTCGGTCCTCAGTTTGCGGAGGTGCTGGGTTTGGCCGACCGTGTGGTAATGCTTGATATTTACCCTGCGCGCGAGCTGCCCATCCCGGGAATTACCGCGCAGTGGCTGCTTGACATGATTCCGGGCGATAACAAAGTTTTGGTTCCCAAAGATTCCGTATTGGAGTATCTGCAAACTCATCGTCCGCAGGTGCTGCTGACCGTCGGCGCCGGCGACATCGACCGCCTTGTACCTGTCCTAACGGGAGGATTGTGACATAGCGGTGGAAAGCAGAAGTTTTTTTGAAAGTCACTGCTGTCCGATAAACATTATTGCTGTCTGCTGAAAATAATTTTCAATTTTCAATTAAAAGGGTTCTCAGTCCCCAACTCCCGTAGGCCAATTCTCTGTTATAACGGGCAACCTACCCCCCGAGAAATAAGTCAGTTAAAATCGGTCACGTCAGGTGCGGCTTGCCAAATAAGCAATTGACATGTTTTTTTTATTCAGCGGCGACGGGGCAAATTAAAAAAAAAGTGTTATCTTTGCAACAAAACAAAGTCTCATGGATATTCCCCATTCTGTCCAAAAAACAATCACACAATTTACTTATAACCAATTAATTATTTTTTTATGAAAAAAGTTTTGCAAACTTGTCTGCTGCTAATAATAGCGGCGGTTTGCGCTTTTACGCCACCGTTGAGAGCGCAAGAAACCATCACCATTGGTACGGGAACGAGTACTACGTACTACACACCGTACAACTCTCTTTTCAATTATTCCTTTGTTCAGCAGATTTATACTGCAGATGAAATCGGGGTGCCCGGCACGATTACTGCCATTGCATTTAATAGTTCCGATCAAAGCGATAACTGCAACTTTGACATTTACATGAAACTTGTTTCAAGAAGCAGTTTCTCGAGCGATACCGATTTTGAGCCTATAACTTCTGCCGACTTGGTTTACTCCGGCACGTACACCATCACTACGGGCTGGAATAACTTTGAGCTGGATGCGCCTTTCGCATACGATGGTTCATCAAACCTGCTGATTGCTTTCCACGAAAAAACTGGCGCCTATTCTTCAAAACATTTTTATTATACCAGTGCTGCTAATATGGTTGTCTGCGCGTATAGCGATTCATACAATCCGACCGCAGTCGGCTTTAACCCTGCAAGCTATAGTGGCTCTAAAGGCAAAAAAAGCGAGCGTGCCAACATCCAGATTTCCATTGTACAAGGGGAAATCACTTGTGCCCGCCCGACTGCGTTTAACGTAAGCAACATCACTGCACATTCAGCTGATTTGTCATGGACCAACGGCGATGCCGAAACCGCTTGGGAACTCGAATACAACGGCAATACCGAAGTAATCACCTCCAATCCTTTCACTTTGACCGGTTTGAATGCCGCGACGAATTATACTGCACGCGTTCGCGCCATCTGCTCCGAAAACGACACCTCCAGCTGGAGCAATTCCGTTTCTTTCATAACCGCATGCGATGTGTTTACTGTGGATGACAATAACTCATTCTTTGAAAGCTTCGAAGGCAGTGACTTAGGCTGTTGGACCAGCGAAATTATTTCCGGAACATACGATTGGAGCATTTCTACAAGTTACCATCAGTCGGGCAGCAGTTCTGCCTTTTTCACATGGAGTGGTCTTCAGGCCCGCTTGATTTCTCCCGTCATGGATTTGACGAACATTTCCACGCAACCGCGGCTTAGATTTTATCATAGGCAGGCCATTTGGTCTGGCGGTGTTGATGCTATGGGTGTATATTACAGAACGGCTCCTGATGAAGCTTGGACGTTATTGGCCGACTATACAACCGAATATGCCAACTTCACATTGGAAGAGATGATTCTTCCCAATCCGTCAGCCACTTATCAGATTGCATTCATTTCTAACGCAGACGACAACTACGGCATCTACGTTGACGATATTACGGTAGATAAAGCTCCTACCTGCATCCGCCCCAACAACTTGGTAGCCAGCAATGTAACCCCCCGCACGGTTGACCTTGCTTGGAACGCCCAAAACGGCGAAACCGAATGGGAAGTCGAGTTCAACGGTGAAACGGTAATCGCCAATGAAAATCCGTACGTGCTTGACGTTTTGGCTCCCGAAACCAACTACAGCGTAAGAGTTCGCGCCATCTGTACCGCTTCTGATTCTTCCGAATGGAGCAATCCGGTTTCATTCACCACTTTGATTTCTTGTCCGAGACCTACCGGTCTGACCGTTTCCAACATCACGAGCACTTCAGCCACTTTCGCATGGACTAACGGAGGTGAAGAGGGTTCTTGGATGATCAGTGTTAATGACCAGATTTACGAGGCTGATGCCAATCCGTTCACTATCAACGATTTGACCCCTGCGACCATTTATACTGCCAAGGTTCGCGCCATCTGTGGCATTGGCGACTCATCACAGTGGAGCACCACTACCAATTTCGTTACCGAATGTGTGACTTTCATGGTTACCGAAAGTACTCCTTATGTAGAAGGTTTTGAAATCAACACTTTCCCGCCGACTTGCTGGAGCAGAAACCATACCGCAGGTACTTCTACCAATCAGTGGACACGTACAACTACTTCATCTTATGTGCATTCCGGCAGCGGTGCCGCTCAGTTGCAAGACCAGCAGACTGGCAACCGCAATGACCTTGTCACCGGTTTGTTGAACATCCCCGAAACCGATGCATACATGGTTGATTTCTGGATGTTGCGCAGCACCTACTCCACTCTCAAACCGAACGAAGGTATTAAGGTTTGGGTAAACACCACTCCCGACACCGTTGGCGGTACTGAAATCGCCTACATCCATCGTGAATATACGCTTGCTCCTGCCGAAGAGGCCACGGGTTGGTATCAGTACAGTGCCAACATCCCGACTTCTGGTGATATTTATGTTATCTTCCAGGGTATCAGCGAATATGGAACTTCATCATACATTGATGACATTGCTGTGAAAGCGATTCCCGCTTGCGCAAGACCTCTCAATGTTGCAGCTGCCAACGTTACAGCCACCAGCGCTGAAATTTCTTGGACGGCACAGAGCGACGAAGAGGCTTGGGAAATCGAACTCAATGGTGACACCGTGCTTGCCACTTCCAATCCCTTTACCGTTGCCATTAACCCGGCAACCTTGTATCATGCTCGCGTCCGCGCATTCTGCGGCGAAGACGAATATTCTGATTGGTCAACTTCTTGTAGCTTCGCTACGCCTTGTGTTGCCTTTACCATCACGGCAACAGAACCCTTTACCGAAGATTTCAGCGGCTATACCGCCACTAGCTACAGTTCTACCGGTGTGATGCCTCTCTGCTGGGACGCTATCGCTGCCTCTACCTATGGTCCGCACGTTTCCACTTCTTACGCTCCCAACAGCAGCTCCAACAATGCGTTGGTATTAACTTCAGGAACGAGCTCTAGTTACGGTTCTCCCAACTATGCTGTTCTTCCCGAATTCACCAACGATTTGTCACATTACACATTGACTTTCAGATCAAAAATGGAAAGCACTTCCTACAATCATCTGACTGTTGGTTATATGACTGATTTGGATGTCAGTACTTATAATGTAATTGAAACCATCACTAATACAACGAATGCCGCCGACCATGAAGTCGTTCTTCCTGTCATCCCGGTTGGCTCACGTTTGGCATTCCGTTCGGTTGAGACCACTGGTTCTTACTATTGTGCCAGCATTGACGATGTAACCATCACTGTTGCTGCCTCTTGTGTAAAGCCCACGGCTCTCACCGTTACCAACATCACTGGCCATAGCGCAGTACTTGACTGGACCTCTGTTGACGAAACGTCATGGGTTATCTCCATCAATGGTGTAGAAAGCATTATTACCGAAAAGCCCTACACTCTTACCAATCTCAGTCCTGTAACTCCCTACACTATCGCTTTGCGCGCCATCTGTTCTGAAACCGATTCTTCTGTATGGAGCAACAACGTCACCTTCACCACGACCGTTTCCTGCCCTGCTCCGAGTGCTTTGACGTTTTCCAACCTTACCGAAAACAGCGCCGAGATTTCTTGGACTAACGGTGGTGATGAAAACGCTTGGGAAATCGAATACGACAGCATTACCGAAGTCGTTACTTCCAATCCTTACACTTTGACCGGTTTGACCGCAGAAACCAACTACAATGTCCGTGTCCGCGCCATCTGCGCTGAAGAAGACTCTTCCGCTTGGTCGAGCACGCTCGCAATTTACACTGGCATGTGCATTCCCGCTCCGACTTCAGTCGATAATAGCGGTATCACTAATGTCGCTTTCGGTAACTACGATCTTGTTAACAACAATACTCACCCGCATACAGCTCCGTACTATGGCGATTATATGGATCAAGTCGGTAGTATGTCTGCTGGCGAAAGCACCACGGTGAATATTTCCTTTGCTACGGGTTATACTTACGGTACCGTAATTTGGGTGAACTGGAACAACGACCTTTCACTCACCGATGATGAAGTGGTTTATACAGGAACTTCGACCTCTACCAATCCGACCACTTTGTCTTGCACCATCACCGTTCCGGCCAACACTCCTAATGGCGAATACAGAATGCGTATCGGTGCCGCCGACAGCCATCATGACAACGCTATTACTAATGGTCAGGGTTTCGATCCTTGCTACAGCGGTTCATATACCATTTATGAAGACTACACTTTGAGAATTCAGGATGTTCCTACCTGTTTGCCGGTTACGAACATTACCTTTGGCAACGTGATGGAAAACAGCGCTGAAATCAGTTGGACCGCTCAAAATGGTGAAACTTCTTGGGAAATCGAATACGACGGCAATACCGAAGTCGTTACCTCTAATCCTTATACGATTACCGGTTTGCAGGCTTCCACAGAATATGCTGTTCGCGTTCGCGCCATCTGTTCTGCCACCGACACCTCCAACTGGAGCCCTATGAGCAGCTTCCATACGCTTTGCGGTGACATCACGATTACCCACGCTGATCCGTACTTCGAAGATTTCGCTTCCTACAATGTTTCCAGCTCTGTCGGCACCATGTCTGACCAGCCCGATTGTTGGGAATTCATCTACACCGGCACTAACGCCAACTATGCTCCGCACGTCTATAACGGTACATACGCGCCCAACGGCAACAATGCATTAGTTCTGGTCAGTGGTGCTTCTTCATACGGCCAGACCAACTATGCTATTATGCCTACATTCACCAATAATCTGAACACGTTGGTGGCCTCCTTCAAAACGAAGATGGAAAGCGCAAGCTCTGGAACTCTTGTCATGGGTTACATTACCGATATCAACGATGGTAACACCTTTACCGCACTTGAAACGATTGCCGGTTCAACGTCAGCAGCTACTCATACTTACGAATTGAGCGGGTACACCATCCCGGCCAACGCACGTCTGGCCTTCCGTTGGGATGTTGTCGCTTCCTATACTTATTTTTCAGCATCTATTGACGACATCGAACTCACTTTGGGTTGCGAAACTCCCGAAAACGTTGCTGTGGATGAAAACTACACCATCACTTGGGATGCTGCCGAAGCTGAAAGCTGGAGCGTTCGCTATGTCGTCAACGGTGACACCACCACGGTTCACGCTGCTAACCCGATTTATGTCATCAGTGGTTTGAACGAAGGCGACGAAGTGGTCGTTATGGTACAGGCCAACTGCTCTGCTACCTCCACCAGCCCATGGTCAGAAGCCGTTAACTTTACTTACCAGACCCAGGGAGGCGAAGACACTACCGGCATCAACAATTATGCACTTCAGGCCAGCGTCTTCCCGAACCCGACCAACGGCATCATCAACATTGAATGCAGCTCTATCAACGCAGAAGTTGCTGTCTATGACATGTTTGGCCGCATTGTGATGACCGACA
>JAKSMF010000021.1 GCA_024400775.1 Bacteroidales bacterium
AAACATTTCATTTATTAATTCCTTATAATTAAAATAATTTTATGAAAAATTCAGATACATACATAATAAAAATGATGTGCTTTTTTGTTATTTTTCTTTTAGGTCAATCCTGTAACTACAGTTGTGACCCTATTCTTAAACAAAGAAAGAAAAATCAGATCGGGAAATATGTCATTGATACGGATCGCACAGAATGGGGTGAGTATGAGACAGAGAAAGATAACTATAAAGACTTAACCATAGTTTTCAATCCAAATATGACTTTTGAAGTAAGTCAATCCGTCCCTTTTTTATTAGATACTACGGGACAATATGTTATTAGAGGTACAGGAGAGTTATGTGATATATTTTTTTCAAGCCAAATACGAAAATATGGTATTACTCAAAATGGAATTTGGTTATGGCCATGCTGGGTAGAACAACAAGATACTATTACCGCTATCATTACCCCAACGCCCCAACAGAATGAGAACCGTGTCATACCAAAGCTATATTTCAGGAAAATAGGCTATTTTTAGTTTTGCATTCTGAATAGAATACATAAGATTTTTTAATAAGAATATCTCTTTTTCCCTTTGGGCGACTGGGCACGCTTTCCGCTCGAATTTCGCCGCAAGTGTCTCATAACCGCTGCAATCGTTGTCGCGGACATCAAGGTAACAAAACCGCAGTCAAAAACCACGACTGCGGTTTTCTTATACCGTCCCAAACTGTGACGGACGTTTGAACCATCTTTGCCAAAACATCAGTTATGGCAAAGTCAAGCACCCGCAGGGTAACCATTTTCATAAACGGCAAGGAGGTCGAGGCCTCCGTCAAGCAGATCCGGGCGGAAATGAACCGCCTTGTGAACGAGCAGAACCGAATGGTCATCGGTTCTGACGAGTACATCGCCCACGCCAAGAAAATCAAGGAACTGCGCGGCTACCTCAAAGAACACGCCCGGAACATCGGCTCCGCCGCATCCGCGTGGTCGGAGATGTACAACAAGGTGCTGCAATTCGGCACGGGTATCGGCGGCTTCACGCAGATTCTCTCCACCCTTGACAACATCACATCAACCCTCAAACAGGTGGCCACAGACCTCGCCGCCATGGACGATGTCTATTCCGATGTCATCAAGACCACGGGCCTTACCCGTGAGGAGGTTGACGAACTCAACGAGAGCTTCAGTTTTAATATCTGATAATTTTGATTATGTTAAAACTTCAAATGTTTCGATCAAGGTGCGTTATTTTCTGTCGTCTGTTTCCTTAGGTGTCTTTTTGCGATTCTTTATTCGTCTCCAAAATGGTTCTTCTCCATAACATGTAAGACTAAACCAAAAAGAGGCAATGAGCACAACAAAAAGAAATACCGACCAGTTCTGATGGAGTATTTCTTCCCACGACATGTCATCTCTGAAGAGGCTGATAAAAATGGATATGACAACTCCAAGGACAAAGAACAGTGCGGTGCGTACGATAACATCTCTTGTGTAGGTCTTCATAGAGATAAGGATAAAATTCACACTAATCTGATTCGCCGTTTTTCGTTTTAATGTCTGATAATTTTGATTATGTTAAAACGGAAAGAAATAGAATAATACTATCTAAAGAAACGGTCAATTGGATTGCCATCAGCGGGTCTATCTTTAATCCACTGGTAAATTCCAAAACCTACAATGAACCAGAAAAGAACACCTATGAGTATCATAATTTGTCTTTATTAAATTTGATGAGACAAAAGTAAATAAAAAATCAATACGGTGAACAGCAACGTGATAAATTTTGTGGTTTTAATGTCTGATAATTTTAATTAGGTTAAAACGAAAACGTCACTCCAATACTTTTGAAGTAAGCGATTCTCTTTTCTGTTTTTAAGTTTGGCATATTTTAAAATTTCGTGTTGCGATTTCGTTTTTTTTTGTATTTTTGCCGCATTGAAAGCAGCCACACCAAAGCAGAGCAATTTTGCACTGGTAATAACAAGTTGGCTGCTTTCTTCATTTTAAATTTCAGTCACTGAGTATTGTAGAAAATGAGCGTTGTGTTTTAATGTCTGATAATTTTGATTATGTTAAAACATGAGCCGCTCTTGCACAGCTCTTTCCATTTGTCGAGCGTCCACGAATTGACCTTGACGCTCAGTTGCTCTAAACGAGGTTGCTTTGTTTCTTCCATAATGTCTTGAATTAAATTTTCTTCATAAATTTACTATATTAAAGATTTATGTATTTTTGCAGCGTCGTTTTGCTATACACGGTAGGCAAGTAATATCACCAGCGTCGAGGTTTTTGGTGATTCCGGCTAAGGGATCCTTCGGGATCCTTTGTTTGTATTATTCCTTTCTGTTTTAATGTCTGATAATTTTGATTGTGTTAAAACCAAAAGAAAAAATGTATTTTTGCGGAATCAAAACGTTCGCATCATGACAACGAAGAAAACGGCAGCAAAGACAGCTAGACAGCCAGAAAGAGAGACAGTGGCAAAGCCAAGAAAACGATTCAAATTCATCAAAGGATGTAAGGAACTTGTGAAGGACCCCTTTAACCTGAATTAGCATGGCCAGGTACTTTCTTGTTTTAATCTCTGATAATTTTAATTAGGTTAAAACGAAAACGTCACTCCAATACTTTTGAAGTAAGCGATTCTCTTTTCTGTTTTTGAGTTTGGCATATTTTTTAATTTCGTGTTGCGATTTCGTTTTTTTTGTATTTTTGCGGCTTGAAAGCAGTCACACCAAAGTAGAGTGTTCTACACTGGTAATAACAAGTTGGCTGCTTTCTTCATTTTAAATTTCAGTCACTGAATATTGTAAAAAAAATTGCGTTTTCTTTTACCCCAACCATCAATCTGATTGTGCTCCCATCGGAATATTTTCTTGTAATTCATACAAAAAAATCAGATTGAATCTTTTACGTTGACCGTTATTGTTTTAATGCCCGACGATTTTGATTGTGTTAAAACAAAAAACGCACCTGAAATTGGGTGCGTTTTTTTATCGGATTTCTAAAGCTCTTTAGAGAACCTCTGCAGCAGTGGCTAAAGCGGCACCAGCGGCAGCGACAACAATGATCAAAATCAAAATTGTAATGCAGGAAATAATGAGACCGGCGATGGACAAACCTTTCTTGGCATTTTTCTTTGCAATACCGATGATGGAGAAAATCAAACCGAGGGTGCTGAGAATCCAGCCGATGATTTGCCCTACAACGGGAATCCAGCAAAGGCATAATCCAATCAAACCGCATACGAAACCGGCAGTGCCGATACCATTTGGGCGTTTTTCAACGGGTAAAGTAACGTTCTCTTCCATAAAAATTAATAATGGACTTCTTGGTTTTACATAAAATTATCGCTTTTCAGCATTTTGCGAAGCCCTTAAACAAAATTTGAAAAAAACGACGCGGCAAATTTAGTTGTTTTTTTTGTTCGTGTTAATAAAATGATATGAAAATTTCGGGATCCCCGCTTTGATCCTGTAAAAAAGATGAAGAGTTGAAAGGATTAAGTTTTATCTCTGATAAATTTGATTATGGTAAAACGTCATCCTCTTTTTTGAATTGGGTATAAGCTGGAAGAATCATGCATCATACACTCCATTATAAATATTCATAGGATTGAGGTCTAATTCGTTTTCTCCCCATACCAATGTGCCATCTTCAATTCTAAATTGTCTGAATTTTTCAATATCCAAATACTTTCTAACCATTGGCAGTTTGCTATTTGATAGGAACTCATACAAATCAATGTTTTTTCTCGTTCCGTCATCGAACAAAACATTGATACTATATCCCGTAAGGTATGTGGCTTGCGTAATCATTACTTTACTCTTTTGGTTATTACTACTGGTTTGATTGTCAGTTTTAATGTCTGATAATTTTGATCATGTTAAAACAAGAAAGGTGACGCTTGGCAGAAAACTGGGCTAATAACCGGCTTTTGAACGATTGTTGGTGAAGAAAATCCTAATATCTTCACGCTCTTTGACATAACGGATGGTGAATTTGGCATCCTTGCGATTGGCAACGAACCGCCACTCACCACAATCTTGAGGCTTATCGGTCGTCTTATAGACATTGTAATCTGCAAGACGTTCCTCGTTGACCACCTTGACATAAAGGTCAACATGCTTTGTCGGATCCTTTTCAACATAGACATTCCCGTATGCCTCAAAAATGGATGTTTCATTGCCGTAATAGCAGGTTATAGTACATCCATCAATCTTTGGATCTTGCGCATTAGCGACAAGAATAGAAACGAACAAAATAAGAATAGAAAACAACTTCCGCATAACCATAAATTTTTGCGGCAAATATACAAAAATGAATGAATTGAGCCGGATTAAGAAAAGTATCAGAAAAATTGCCGGGCAGAACCGCTCGGAGCTGGTGTTCACAGTTTTAACATAATCAAAATTATCAGACATTAAAACTTTATGTGTTGTATGTTATAAAAAAAGTGTATTTTTGCGCGTTATGAATTTCGACTGGAGAAAATTAGATCTTAAGAAGTCCTGCATCTTCGATCTCACCGATGATATTGAGATGATTCGGCAGTGTACTTGTCGTCGTACCATAACATTGGAAGACCGTGAAGAATACGTTGGTTTCGCAACTTTGTATGAGATTGCCGTAGCAATGAGAACTTTTTCGCAGCTTGTACAAGATGAAGATCTTCTTTCCGAACTTCGTAGTATATTCTCGAATGAATATGCAAAACACGATGTAATATATGATGAGTAGTGTTTTCATTATCTAAAGCATTTCATGTTTTAACATAATCAAAATTATCAGACATTAAAACTGAAACGAAAAAAGCTCAGAAAATAAATTCCGAGCTTAAAATATCGAGAACTATTAAAATCGTTGACGCTAATAGTTTTACTTGCCTACGCTGTATAGCAAAACGACACTGCAAAAATACATAAATATTTTAATATAGTAAATTTATGAAGAAAATTTAATTCAAGACATTATGGAAGAAACAAAGCAACCTCGTTTAGAGCAACTGAGCGTCAAGGTCAAGTTTTAACATAATCAAAATTATCAGACATTAAAACCTGTTCGCTGCTATGTTCGGAAACGGAAAGAATGGATAACTATGAATTCACTTCGTGCCTGCCCAAGTATTGACGAATTTAATCTTGAAGTCTGGCCACGACGATACGTACTCAATGGTAAAATCATACCACGACGTTTTCTCGTCAACGAATTTCCATTTGCCGCAAGAATCCGCCCATTCAGTTACTACGACGACATCCAAGTCCTCCCATGTATCAACAACTTGCACCTTGAAGTCAGCACCACTACTCACTACTTTAACTTTCCCATACAACGGAATCCCCTTGCAAGTGCAGTGCTCTTTGTCGATAGGTTCGGATGATGAGTTGGAAGCCAACAGCAGACTGTCGGGTTCGGCAGCATAAACAGAGAAACCCACAAATAAAATGAGCAGGAAAGAAAACAACTTTTTCATAATATAACGATGTTGAAGTTTCAGTGCGAAATCGAAATCAGGAGCAAAATTTCGAACAAAATCGTTAGCTTTGACTATGTGAACAGCATAGAGGTTAAAACGTCGTGCAAAAATTCCAGTTTCAATGTCTGATGATTTTGATTGCGGGGAAACAGGAAACGATTCAACGGTTTTGATTGCGATAAAACAAAATGGTCTTCCCTTCAAGAAAGACCGTCCTAAAATCAGAACTGATTTGGGAAAAGGGAGCGAACCCCTTACAGTGAAACTGGTACCCTTCTGCTCAAGGCATTTCGCTAGTGCGCTGCAAAAATACAAAAAGAATCCGACACACATGCGATTTTATTTTAATGCCCGACGATTTCGATTGCGGTAAAAAAATAAAGGGTCCCGAAGGACCCCATAATCGGAATCGCCAAAAACATCGACGCTGACGATATTACTTGCCTACGCTGTATGGCAAAACGACGCTGCAAAAATACATAAATATTTTAAAGTTTTAATGTCTGATAATTTTGATTATGTTAAAACTTAATGAAGAATATCGTGGAGGAGTACGCCAAACCAATATCCGATATTGAGCCTATTTTCTGAAGAACACTTTCCTCTCATACCATCAATAAACCCCAATATATTACCGAATATTATTAATGATAAAACTATCCAAAATATAATAGCGACCAATATCATTCCGATGCTTTATTTGTTTCGGCAAAAATAGTAAAAAAATAACAATGGCAACCAATACCATAAATTTTACCTTAAATCTTGATGGAAACGCATATTCTGGTATGGCGTTTTAATGTCTGATAATTTTGATTAGGTTAAAACAATAAAAAGGGGAAACCGGAAAAGTGGGCTCAACTAACCCGTATCCTGAATTTTCCCCAGAAATGTCAAAACAGTCTGTAAGTCATTACGACTTGGCGACCTTAGGTTCCAATCATTCCTCGCTCATTGAACGACACTGCAAAAATACAAAAAAATTAGTTTTAATGTCTGATGATTTTGATTGCGTTAAAACTCAATATTTTTGTTTTTTTCATTTTCTTGATTTGCTAATTATTTTTTTTGTACTTTTGCCGCGCTTCACCGGTTGAGCACCACCCAGTGTTTGGGAACATTTTATATGTTTAGGCTCGCGGTGAGGCTTTTTTGTTTCTATTTGAGTAGAAACTTTTTAATACAGCCTTTTCTCCCTCTTTTGTTACCCTGGTCACTTCTTATATTTGCGTGCCATAAGTTTTAATGTCTGATGATTTCGATTATTTAAAACCCATGGCGGCTGATTTGCCAATTGATTTTTTTGTATTTTTGCCGCGGGGTTAGGGAAAGGCCACCAAGATCGCACGTTAAGATTGTTCGCCAGTACCCATAATGGGGAATGAGCATGGGTGTGGACGCCTCAGAAATGGGGAAAGAACAGGGCGCTAACCCCTTTTTTATTTTCGTGCCATAAGTTTTAATGCCCGACAATTTCGATTACGGTAAAATTTTTCGATATTGCGGGTGTGTCGTTTTTTTTTGTATTTTTGCAGCTGTCCTTTGGTGGTTGGTACAAGGCCCTTTTCGGGGCCGGGAAAGAATCAGAGTAACCACCATTTTTTTATTCTTGCATCGTTAAACAGTATTGCCAAAATCTTAAAGGATTCTCTGAGTTTTAATGCCTGACTATTTCGGTTGCGGTAAAATTTTTCGATATCGCGGGTGTGCCGTTTTTTTTGTATTTTTGCAACTTGCAATTTTAGCGCGATAAGAATGGAAGAAGATATCATAAAGAACTTTAACTCAGAAGAATACAAACACGGTTTTGAATCCAGCATCGAGGTTGAGGAGTTCCCGCGCGGTCTGAATGAGGATATTATCCGCATGATTTCACGTCGTAAGGAAGAACCCGACTGGCTGCTCGAATTCCGCCTCAACGCTTTCCGCAAATGGCAGACGATGAAAGAACCCAATTGGGCTCACCTTCATTATAAAAAACCTGATTACCAAGATATTATCTATTTGGCAATTCCTAAAAAACAGTCATCTTCCGAAGTAACCAAGACGTTCGACAAACTTGGCATTTCGTTGGATGAGGATGCGGAGGCCTTCTCCAATCTGAAAAAAGAGGAGGGAAAACCTGCCGAATCCATGGTTGCCGTGGATGCCGTCATCGACTCGGTGTCGGTAAAGACGATGTACTCGGATATGCTTGAAAAAGAGGGCATTCTGTTCTGCTCTTTCGGCGAGGCCGTAAAAAAATATCCCGACATTGTAAAGAAATACCTGGGAAGTGTTGTGCCGCCCGGCGACAACTTCTTCGCCGCCCTCAACTCCGCCGTTTTCAGCGAGGGTTCCTTCTGCTACATCCCGAAGGGTGTGCGCTGTCCCATCGACTTGAGCACCTATTTCCGTATCAACGCTAAAAACTCCGGGCAGTTTGAGCGCACGCTGCTCATCGCCGACGAAGGCGCATACGTTAGTTATCTGGAAGGATGTACCGCGCCGCAACGTGATGAGAATCAGCTGCATGCAGCCATCGTTGAAATCGTGGCCCTGGAAGATGCGGAGGTGAAATATTCCACCGTACAGAACTGGTTCCCGGGCGACAAAGACGGCAACGGCGGTATCTACAACTTCGTTACCAAACGCGGGCTCTGTAAGGGCGCCCGCTCCAAAATCTCCTGGACGCAGGTAGAAACCGGCTCTGCCGTTACTTGGAAATATCCGAGCTGCGTGCTTCAGGGCGACGACTCCGTCGGAGAGTTTTACTCCGTGGCGGTCACCAACAACTACCAGCAGGCCGACACCGGCACCAAAATGATCCATATCGGCAAACGTACCCGCAGCACCATCATCAGCAAGGGCATCTCCGCCGGCTACAGTCAAAACAGCTACCGCGGTCTGGTGAAAATCAACAAGGGCGCAGTCAACTCGCGCAACTTCTCGCAGTGCGACTCGCTGCTGATGGGCGACAAGTGCGGCGCGCACACCTGGCCCTACGCCGACTGCCACAACAACAGCTCCGTACTCGAACACGAAGCCTCCACCGGGAAAATTTCCGAAGAACAGCTTTTCTACTGCCAACAGCGCGGCATCAGCACCGAGAAGGCCGTCAGCCTGATCGTCAACGGCTACGCGAAAGGCGTGCTCGAAAAACTGCCGCTCGAATTCGCCGCCGAAGCCCAAGAACTCCTCTCCATCTCCCTCAAAAACTCCGTCGGCTAAGCTGAAAATTGAAATAAAGATCCTCCCCGCCTACTGCCTACAACCCGCCCTAACTTCTAACTTCTAACTCCTAACTTCTAACTCCTAATTAATAATTCCTAATCCCTAATTAAAAAAGATGCATCTCGCAGACACCACCATTGAAAACATCGCCGTCCATGCCGTCGGCAACAAACAGTTGGACGAACCGTTAACCCTGTCGCACGAACTTTTGAACGTCAGCGACGAGGTCAAGAACATGTTGAAAACCTATTTTCTCTTTCCGTTCAAAACGGATGAGTATTTCCAGCTTTTCAACGAAGAGAGCTTGGAGGCCAACGATGTCTATAAATGCGCCACCGCCATTTTCGACAATCCCGACGACATTATGGAGCAGTCGTTGTATTTAGCGCAACATCTTTATAATCAGTGCAATCATCCAAAAATCAAGGATGGTGAGTTTTACGTGGTTTATTTCAAAAACTGCGTTTTGGAAGATGAAATGGTGGATGCCGTCGGTCTGTTCAAAGCGGAAACGAAGGACACCTTCCTCAAGGTTCATCAGGAAGAGGATAAGTTTGTGGTTGAAAGTGACTTCGGCTTCGGACTGAACAAGTTGGACAAAGGTTGTTTGATTTTCAATACGGAAAAAGAGCGTGGTTATGTGGTGGCCGTGGTTGATAACACCAACAAAGGCGCCGAAGCACAGTACTGGATGGACGACTTCCTTCACATCCGCCAGCGCAAGGACGAATTTTACAACACGCAGAATGTGTTGAATATGTGCAAGGAGTTCGTCACCGACTACCTGCCCGAGCAGTTCGAGGTTTCCAAAGCCGACCAGGCGGAAATCCTGAACAAGTCCGTCAACTTCTTCAAAGAAAACAAGACGTTTGAGATGGATGATTTCAAGCAGGAGGTCATCGGCAACGACGACTTGATTGAGAGTTTCGACACCTACAAACAGGAGTACCAGCAGGCCAACGACATGGTGGTGCCCGACAGCTTCGGCATTTCCGACAGCGCTTTGAAAAAGCAGTCGCGCAACTTCAAGAGTGTCATTAAGTTGGATAAAAACTTCCACGTTTATGTCCACGGCGACACCAAGCTCATCAAGAAGGGTGTGGATCCGGAAACGGGCATGAACTACTACCAGCTTTTCTTCGAAGAAGAGTATTAGAATTGTGTGCGAGTTGTGGAGAATGGGGAAGTGGCAGAATTTTTTTTATTGAAAATCATTGCTGTCAGGTAAACATTTTTCGCACCCGAAAAAGACAAAATTTTCTGGTTTCGTCTTTTGTGTTTCAGGTTTATTGTGTCATCAACGGAGCAATTCCCGATAATGGTGATTGTGGAGTTGAAAGCTGTTTTAATTGAAAATTGAAAGGTGAAAATTGAAAATTATTTTCCGTATTTGGTTTGACTTTTCCTGATTTTGGTTGACACTTTTTGAGGAAATTAAAAGGGGATTTTTTTCTTTTTTTTGTTCGTTTTATCGTTTAATTATCTGGTAACTTGTGAATTACCATCTGTCGAAAGCGGAATTTAAAGCAAGGCGTTTCCTTATTGCGGTCGCCTTTGGTTCGGTTTCCAACAAAATCAGTCGTTGCTGCGTTTCCTGCTGCGGAAAATAATATTCATCTCTCATCTCTCATCTCCATTCCCGCCATTCCAACTTTCAGCGGACAGCAATATATTTTGGGAAGTTTGAAAAAACTTACCGGACAGTCATAATTTGTTTCTCGGTCTTGATAGATTTACCGTTTTCGCTCCCTATATGCCAATGTATAAACTCAATTATTAACCAAAAATCAAAAAAAATGGAACAAATTGAAAATGCTCCCAAAAAGAAAAAGGTAAAAAAGGGTTGTTTAATTGGTGCAATTGTGGGCATCGTATTTCTCGTCATTTTGATTGCAGTGGGAATCGGCGGTGGTGACGATTCGCAAGAACAGGGCCAAAAAGAAAAGCAGACCGTAGCCCAGACCGAGAAGAAAAAGGAAGCTCACAAGAATCCGTGGGTGGCTTTCGAAGAGGTGGATGAGATGTCGAATGAAGTGCGTTATTTCAAAAAGACGGAATCGTTGAACGAGCTTGAGTTCGATTTCCCCTACCAAGGTGGTTCAAGTTTTACGCTGATGGTTCGCGGAAAAGAAAATCAGAAACCTGAAATCATTCTTTTAACCGACAACGGGCAATTTATGTCAAGTTTTGGTGGCAGCGAGCACCTGAGACTCAAATTTGACGACGGGGAAGCTTTCACGGTAACATACAACAGTTCGGCTAACGGCAATGCAAATGTTATCTTCCTTAATTCCGAAAGTAAAATTTTGAAAATGCTTCCCACTGCGAAAAAGCTGAAAATCGAAGCCCCGTTTTTTGAATCCGGGTGCCAGATAATCGACTTCGATGTCGAAGGATTTACCTGGGAACACTAAGTTCCGTGAGACTACTAATGCGATTGCGAATGGAAATGCCTTATACAAAAGGTTGAAAGGAAGCGTTAGATAGTCGTATGCCGCAAATGCTGATGGTGTGGTACGTCTCCACCATCAGCATTTTTTATGGCAAATGAAAATATCGAATAGGAAAATAATTGAACACTTATTTTTGAAGCGGAGTGCGTCAACCTTTTTCGTGTGATCACAAACCGTTTAATGTGTCAGCCTCCATCGGGAAAATCATGGGCGCTTAACTATTTATACAGGATTAAAGTGTTTCCGTCTTTGATTTCCCAGCTTTTGAATTTCTTGAGAAATCCTAAGCCGCAGAGCATGCCGCCGTCGTCGATGACCGCTGCAACGACGTTGTTGACGGTGTAGTCGCCGATGGTGACGTGGTTTAGTTGCACGTAAAATCCATCGATACTCGTGCCGTCGGCGAGTTCGAATTCGGTTGTACTGAGGCTGTTGGCTTCGGAGAGGCATCCTTGCTCCCATAGTTCGTCGGCGAGGTCGCTGCTGATGATCAGGTCGCTGGCGCCGGTATCGAAGAGGAAGTATTTTTCGACGCCGCAAATCGACAGTTTGACTTTACGGCTGGCATTGAGGAAGTTGAGTAACGGTATGGAGCAGGAGCTCCCGCCGCCCTGTATGTCTTGCGGATGGTAGCTGTTGGAGGAAAGGTCCGACACATCCATCAGTTCGCCGATGCACTGCATCATCACTTCGTTGAAAACGACATCGTTTTCGTCCTCGATGTTCATCAGTTGGTCGTAGTTGTAACCGCTGTTCAGCATTTTATCTACCGCGCAGGAGCAGAAGTCGTGCGCCTGTTGTGGCGACACGCCCGCCTCCGCCAGTTGGCGTGGAGTCCCCATTGCCTGTACGCATAGGTTGACGGTGGCTTCGTGCAGGTCGTCATTTCCGTCGGGGAAAACACCCTGCCCATCAATATTGGCGCTCGCACTGACACAATTCATCAGCTCTGTTAAATGACTGATTGTGAGCATCTCCATAAAATCAGCATCCTCATCGACAGCGGCCAATTGCAGAAGGTCGTCGCTACTGATTTTTGTAATGATTTCGTCAATTAGACAACGGCAGATGCTTTTAGAAGAGAATGTTACTCCGTCTTCCACCACTTTTTCGGAACCGATGCCGTCAACACAGATTGAAATAAGTTCCTGCCGGTCGCCAAGTTCCACACCGTCAGTGGTATAGACGGATTGTGCGGATAGAGTGCAACAGCTGAAGTACAGGCAGAAGACGAATAAAGGAATCAATTTTGCCATACAATATTTTTATGTTGCAAAAGTACAATTTTTTTATTTCAGTAAAAGAAATTTTCACTGAATCTGTATTCGTCCAAGTGATTTTGAAATAGTAAATTATTCAAGTTCCGCATGTTAACAAAATAATTATAACAGACTTAGGACTTAAGACTTATGAAAGAGAAACGAGAACAATGAGAACAACGAGAACAACGAGAATGAATGGATTTGCCATCATATTTCCGATTCCGACTTGAAAAGTCGTAAGTCTCCATTACAACAAGAAAAAAAACAGCCTGCGAAAGTTGAGTAAATTAAAACATGAAAATTATGGGAAATGTATGCTGAAAATAATTTTCAATTTTCAATTAAAACAGCCTTCAACTCTCATCTTTCAACTTTCATCTTTCAACTTTCATCTTTCAACTTTCATCTCTCATCTCTCATCTCCATAATCGCCATTATCGGAAGTTAAAACCTCCAACAAAACAAGGTGGGGGGATTTTGAAGACTATTCCGCACATTCTTATTCTTTAAGCCTTCCCCTCCTTCAACTTTTATCGGACAGCAATAGTTAAAAAAGAAGATTAGCACTAAATAATTCTTTGCGCGGATTTTTTTTGAAAAAAAGCAGAAGGGTGTGATGCGACTGAAAAAAAGCTGTATATTTGCAGCCCAATTTAGAGAAGGTGAAAATCGACCCGAAAAAAGAAGAATTTAAGCTCCGAATTTCCGGAGTCGAACTTGGAAAGCATTCATTTTCAATAGATTGTGATAATAGGTTCTTTGAGCTTGCAGAGATTCCCGATTTGCAGGAAGGATTAGTGAAATTGCAGATTGAGATGGAAGTTTTTGAGAAAATGATTACTTTGGATTTCCATTTCGACGGTTTTGTGATGCTTCCCTGCGATCGTTGTCTGGAACCAGTGCGCATTGATTTGGATTTCGATGAGCATTTGGTCGTGAAGTTGGTGCCGTTGTTGGAAGAAACACAGGAAGAGGAAGATATGTGGATTGTGAACGAGAATGAATATGAGTTGGATGTCTTCCACTATGTGTATGAAGCGATTACGTTGGCATTGCCGATTCGCATCATCCATCCTGACGACGAAAACGGAAATTCCACCTGCAACCCCGAAATTTTGAAAAAATTGGAAGAGCTGACGAACCCTGTGCCGAAAGAAGATGAAATCGACCCGCGTTGGGAAGCCCTCAAAAAAATCAAAAAAAGTTAATAACATTAAAATCAATAAGTTATGCCACATCCGAAAAGAAGACACTCAGCAATGAGAAGAGACAAGAGAAGAGCACACGATTTCATCACCGCTCCCCAGCTGACCACTTGCAGCCACTGCGGCGCTGTCATCCTGACTCACAGAGTATGCCCTGAATGCGGTTACTACAGAGACAGACAGGCAATCGAAATCAAAGGTGCCGAGGCATAATCGCTAAGATGAAGCCCGCCGAGCGATGGATTTAATATTTGCCACGCACAACCGGCACAAGTTACAAGAAGCAGTCGCAATTGCGGGTGCTTCTTGTGTCGTGTTCGGCCTTGACCATGTCGGATGTACCGAGGATATACCGGAAACCGGTGATACTCTGGTAGATAATGCGCGCATCAAGGCTGAATACGTGCATCAAAAATTTAACGTCAACTGCTTCGCCGACGACACCGGTCTGGAGGTGGAGGCCCTCAACGGCCGTCCCGGTGTCTATTCCGCCCGATATGCCGGCGAGCATTGCAATCCCAACGACAATATCATTAAACTTTTGGGTGAACTCGACGGCATCACCAACCGCAAGGCCTGTTTTAAGACCGTCATTTGTTTGATTCTGAACGGTCAACGCTATGAGTTTGAGGGCCGCGTGGATGGCATCATCTTGCCGGAACGCCGCGGCGCCGACGGATTCGGCTATGATCCCGTCTTCATGCCTGACGGCTATAACGTCTCCTTCGCCGAAATGAGCGAGTTCGACAAGAACGCCATCAGCCACCGCGGCCGCGCCATGCGCAAAATGATGGCCTTCCTCCAATCGCTATAATTCAACCTCCTCCTCCGCTTTACTTACCTGCTCCCCATCGCGCCACTCCACGATGAACGCCGTGGATTTCTCAACGTACGGGTAAAGCAAAGAACCCTCTGTGGCCTTCGGTGTCAACAGAATCTGCTTAGTATCAATGCTTTTTATGCCCATTAACAGCAAACTGCAAATAAACAGCACCTTCGCCGCACCAAAAACAATGCCGCAGAGCCGGTCAATGAAATCAGGAATAAACGATACTTTTTTGGTAAGCTGAGCACCAATGTAACCGCCCAACAGCACGCCGCCGAAAATGATAACAACGGCAATGATTTGCGCCGCACCAACCGGAATGGCTTCCGCCAATTTGTCCGACAAGTTCAAGGCCAGGTAAATCCCGCCGAGGAGTGCAACCAAAGAGAAAACTTCTGTTATCAGCCCGTTCTTGAATCCTCGAAAACAGGCCAACACTAAGGGTATTAAAATCAGAATGTCAAGGGCATTCATTTTCTAACTTAAATCGCGAATGCGCTGCGTCAGCGGTTGTGCAAAAATGAAGTCGTTCAACTCGCGGTTGTCGGAGATGAGCACGTGGTCTTTGTCACCGCGCCACGCCAATGTGCCTTGATAGACGAATGAGATGGTTTCACCGATGGTAATGACGGAGTTGATGTCGTGCGTGTTAACCACCGTGGTGATGTCGAATTCGTGCGTGATTTCGAAAATCAGCTCGTCAATCAGCAGTGACGTTTTCGGGTCGAGGCCGGAGTTGGGCTCGTCGCAGAAAAGGTAGCGCGGGTTGCAGGCAATGGCGCGCGCAATGGCGGCTCGCTTTTTCATACCACCACTCAATTCGGCCGGATAAAGGTCGTTGGAACCTTCCAAATCAACACGTTTCAGACAGAAATTCACGCGTTCCAGCTTTTCGTCGTAACTCTGCTTCGTCAGCATCGTCAGCGGAAACATCACATTGTCTTGTATCGTCATGGAGTCGAATAGCGCCGATCCTTGGAACACCATCCCCATTTCGGTGCGGATGGACTGTTTCTCCTTGGGAGAGAAGAGGTTGAAGTTACGACCGTTGTACAGAATTTCGCCCTCTTCGGGACTCAGTAGTCCGATAAGGTTCTTCATCATAACGGTTTTCCCGGAGCCCGAGCGACCGATAATCAGGTTGACTTTTCCTTGTTCAAACTGCGTGTTGATGGATTTCAGCACCTGGCGTTCGCCAAAATATTTGGATACGTTTTTCAGTTCTATCATGGCTTACAACATAATTGAGGTGATGACAAGGTTGAGAACGAGGATGATGAAGGAAGAAACGACGATGCCGTTGACGTTGGCTTTACCAAGCTCGAGCGCGCCGCCTTCGATGCGATAACCGTAGAAGGAAGACACCGAAGAGAGAATGAATGCGAAAATGGTGGTCTTCGTCAGCACATACACAAGATCGTACATTCGGAAGAAGGAGGTGAGGCCGTCGTAAAATTCATACGGTGAGGAAACATGCGTGACGATGACGGTGATGTAACCGCCGATGAGGGCGAAAAAGATGGCGATGATAATCAGGATGGGGATGGTGATGAGGGCGGCCACGATTTTGGGTAGTACCAGGTGCGAGGCAGGATTGATACCCATAACTTCCAATGCGTCAATTTGTTCGGTGACGCGCATACTTCCGATTTCGGAGGTGATGCGCGACCCCAGATTCCCCACCAACAACAAGGTGATAATGGTCGGACAAAGCTCCATCACGACGGAAGTACGCACGGTAAAGCCGAGCGTCCACTTCGGAATCCACGGACTTTCAATCTGTAAAGCGGTCTGCGTGGTGATAACGCTGCCCATACAAACGGCTACAATACAGACGATTAGCAGTGAGCCGACACCCATCGAGTTCATTTCGTCAATGAGTTTTCTGAAAAACTCCGACGTTTTTGCCGGTTTGGAAAATACCTTCTTCAAGAAGATGAAGTATTCGCCAATAATTTCTAAAAAACGTTTTATCATAGTTTGATTTTTGCGAGTGCAAAATTACTTATTTTTTATGAATAAATGCCGTAGCGGCGCAGGTGGTTTCTCGTTACGCCTTCAATCGCTTTTTTATCTCCTTTATTTCTTTGAAAAGCGTCGTATAATCAACGTGGAAGTGGGTGTCTTTGTTTGATAAAAGGGCTAAAAATTCCACGTTTTTCACCTTTTCGAAAAGAGTGGAAACAGCGAGCGCGTTGAGGTGAAGACCGCAGTTAAGTGCTTCTAATTCAACGCGGTGAATGGCGATTTTGTACCCCTTTTCATCCACTACGATGCCGCTTTTGTTCAAAAACGACGGGCCGGCTTCGAACTGCGGCTTGATGAGCAGCATGCACTGGCCGTCTTCTTTCAGAAAAGTCTGAAAGTAGGGGAGAATGTAGGTGAGGGAGATGAAGGAGACATCGGAAACGAGGAAGTCGTATTTGCGGTTGCCGACCTCTGCGGGCGTGAGTTCGCGAAAGTCTTTGCCTTCGATGGAAAGGATTTGCGGATGGCCTTGCAGGTCGGGGTGGAGTTGGGCGTGGCCGACATCGACGGCGGAGACGTGTGCCGCACCGTGTTTGAGGGCGCAGTCGGTAAAGCCGCCCGTGGAGCTGCCGATGTCCAGAACATCCTTGCCGCTAAAGTCAAGATGAAAGTCGGCGATGGCCTTTTCCAATTTCAGCCCGCCGCGGCTGACGTATTTGTTGAAGATGTCGATGACTTCGATGTGGGCGTCATCCGCGACCTCCTTGGCGGGCTTATCAACGATTTTGCCATCAACGGCGACGGTTTTCTGAGTAATGGCATCCTGCGCGCGTTCGCGGGAGGTGAAAATTTCGCGGGAAACCAGCAGTTTATCGAGACGCATAGCATTATGTTTTGGTTGCCGACAAAAATACGAAAAAAAAAGAAGCCGTAAGCAGTAGGCAGTAAGTGGTAAGTTGTGGGGAGTAAGTGGTGTCAGGCAGGAAATAATTTTCAATTTTCAACTTCCAATTCAAAATCCCTCATCTCTCATAACCACATCTCTCATAATCTCATCTCTCATACCCTCATCTCTCATCACTAAAAAAAGAGCCTGGCCTAAACGACCAAGCTCTTGTTATGGAGTGATTGTATAATCAGGAATTAGATGGTTCTGCCAGGATATGCCTTCAAGGCGGCGTCAAGGCACTTCATTGCTTTCTGCAGGTCGGAAACCTTCAGACAGTAGCTGATACGAACTTCGTTGGTGCCTTTGCCTTTGGTGGAGTAGAAACCGGTTGCGGGAGCTACCATGACGGTTTCACCATTGAGGTTGAAGTCCTCAAGCAGCCAGCGACAGAATTTGTCGGAGTCGTCGATAGGAAGTTGAGCGACAGCGTAGAAAGCGCCTTTCGGTTTCGGACAGAGACAGCCGGGCATGGCGTTGATGGCGTCAACGACGGTGTTGCGACGGGCAACGTAGTCGGTGATGACGGCGTCGAAATATTCCTTCGGCGTGTCAACGGCGGCTTCGGTCAGCACCTGACCGTAGGTTGGCGGGCTCAAACGTGCCTGAGCGAATTTCATTGCGGTGGCATACACCTCTTTGTTGTGGGTGATGAAAGCACCGATACGGACACCGCATGCGCTGTAACGTTTTGAAACAGAGTCCAAAAGAACAACATTCTGTGCGATTTCAGGAACTTCCATAACGGAGAAATGTTTGACTCCGTCGTAGCAGAATTCGCGATAGACTTCGTCTGCGAACAAGAACAAGTCGTGTTTTTTCACGATTTCGGCCAGTTTCAGAATTTCCTCTTTTGAGTAGAGGTAGCCGGTCGGGTTGTTCGGGTTGCAAATCATGATGGCCTTGGTCTTCGGAGTGATGATTTTTTCAAATTCCTCGATAGAAGGCAGCGCGAAACCGTTTTCGATGGTTGACATGATGGGTTTCACCTTCACACCGCAGGTCATAGCGAAGCCGTTGTAGTTAGCGTAGAACGGTTCGGGAATGATGACTTCGTCGTCGGGATCCAGACAGCTGTTGAAAGCGAAGAGGATGCCTTCGGAACCGCCGGTGGTCATGATGATTTCATCGGGGGTGATGTCGATGTTCACGCTTTTGTAATATTCAACCAGTTTCTGGCGGCAGGAGAGGTTGCCGGCGGAGTGGCTGTAAGCAATGACTTTCTGGTCGAATTCCTTGACGGCCTTGCGAGCGCATTCGGGAGTTTCGATATCGGGCTGGCCGATGTTGAGGTGATAAACGTGAACGCCTCTTTTCTTGGCTTCATCAGAAAAAGGAACGAGCTTTCTGATGGGAGATGAGGGCATGTTTTGCCCTTTGACTGAAATTTTCGGCATGTCTTTGAAAATTATTTTGGTTTAACTTACTTGTTATTAGTTTCTTATGATAAAAAAAGAACGATAATGTTCAAGAGGCAAAGTTACATGATTTTTTCAATGTGGAATGTGTCGGAAAATCATTTCTTCCACGATTGTTACCATGAGGAAACATTGGGTGTGTCTGAAAAATGTGTATTTTTGCGTGCCGTTATTGATTTACAACAACTTTATAACAATGAAGAAACTTTCATGCTTGTCAGCTGTATGCTTGCCTTCATCTACAACTACTACGGGCGTGAATATTATATTGATGACGATTGGGAAACGATGCAGTTTCCCTCTTTCGAATTGCTGAATTCCTATCTTGACGAAGCAGATTCAATTTATCAGGCGGGCGGCGAAATTGAAGCTAAACATGCTGCTGCGGCCAGCTTGATGGCTGGTACTCCATCCCCGATCCCGATTTCTACTACGGCCTCACCCGCCTCAAAGGAATCATTTTGAATATTATTCCTGTGCAAACTATTGTAAATGAATTTGTTGAGAAGAATTTGGAACTCTACCCCAATCCTGTGAATGAGGTTCTTTTTATTAAAAATCTGTCCGAAAATGCTGAAAATTATCTCATTTTTAATGCCGTCGGTCAGGAGGTGCAACGCGGAACAGCAAACAATGAAATTCAAATCTCAAATCTTGATAAAGGATTGTATATCATTAAGATAGGGAATTATACGGCCAAGTTTATTGTTGATTAGGGCGGTCTGACTACTGTGTCGTCGTCTTCGCATTGGGATAACGAAACTTTTTTTTCGGGGAATATATTTTTTTACTGCAATAATTTGGCGGTTTGACGTTGTATTTTTGCAGCGTAAAAAAACAAAAATATGAATTTCACGCACCTTCACGTTCACTCACACTATTCCATTTATGACGGATTTGCCAAAATTCCGCAATTGGTTGACCGTGCCATAGAGTTGGGTATGAATGCCATCGCCCTCACCGACCACGGCAATATGTGTGGCATCTTTGAGTTTTATTCCTACTGTGTGCATCTCAACTTCAAGCGACGGGCGAAAGGATTGCCCTACTTCAAACCCATTATAGGAACTGAAGTTTATTACGGACAGAACGCTTACCACCTTGTGCTGCTGGCCAAAGATCTGTTCGGCTATGAGAATCTTTGTCGTATTGTATCGACGGGATTCAAAGGGGAAAATCTCTTCAATCACAAGCCGCACATCGATTTGGAACAGCTCCGGCAATGCCACGATGGGATCATCTGCACCTCGGCCTGCATCGGTGGTGAAATAGCGCAGCTCATCCTTGCGGCGCAGCAGGAGAATCCCGAAAACCCCGACTACAGTAAAGCGGAAGAAGTGGTGCTTCGTTTTCGTGAAATTTTTCAGGATGACTTCTACATTGAAATCCAACGCCACGAGACGGACAAGCCCAACGGAAATCGCGACACCTATCGCCTTCAGCAAGAGGCGAACACCGTACTCATTCAACTTGCAAGAAAACACAACGTTAAACTCATCGCCACCAACGATGTGCATTTTGTATGTGAAGACGAAGCCGACTTGCAGGATTTCAAGATGTGCTATGTCGGGGACAAAAGCGTTGACAATCCCAACCGCATTCGTTTTTCGCGTCAGGAGTGGCTGAAATCGCCCGAAGAGATGGCCGCCATTTTCAGCGACCTGCCGGAAGCGCTGGCCAACACACAAGAAATCGTGAACAAAGTGGGCCATTACGGTATATTCGATTGTGGACCGTTATGTCCATCATTTCCACTTCCCGATGGCTATACTACTCCAATACAACACCTTACAGACTTAGTGCTGGCAGGGGCGAAAGCGCGTTATGGACATCCGCTGTCAGCAGAAGTAACGAAACGCATTCAGAAAGAGCTGAGTGCCATCAGCAAAAAAGGGTGTGAGGAATACTTTTTGGCTTGGTGGGACATCATCCGCTTTGCAAAAGAAAGCGGCACTTGGGTCGGTCCGGGACGAGGTGCGGCCGCCGGCAGTATCGTCAACTACTGCCTGGGAATTACGGCAGTAGATCCATTGCGTCACGGGCTGCTGTTTGAGCGATTTTTCAACTCCGCATCCCGATTGCCCGACATTGATGTTGATATGGGCGCTGGCGGATTGGTGCTGGCGATGGAATATGCGAAGATAAAATACGGAGAAGCGCAGGTAGCAAGGGTGGTCGCATTTTCCACAGCCAACAAACACAGCGGTCGTCTCTGTCAGAAAGTCACCCGCGATTTTCCGCAAATTCCGCAGGACGAAAAGGAAAACCTTTTGGCTCAATTTCACGGAACCATTGTTGGAAGAGGGGTTCACGCTTGCAGCTTTGTCATTGCGCCCGAGGCCGTGACGGAAGTCGTGCCCATCGCGGTGATTCGGCACAACGACGGTGAGGACCTTGTTACGCAATACGATGCCCGATCCCTTGCGGGAGCCGGACTTCCCACGTTCGACATTGTGGAGTTGGGCGCGCTGGACGAAATCAAGAAAATGGTGATGCAATTACAGGAGAAAGGCGGCGAAGCCATCGACCTCAGCCGGATTCCGCTGGATGATGAACGAACATTGCAATTGTTCGCGACGGGCGACACTGCTGGCATTTTGGGATTCGGCAGTAAGCAGATGAGCGGCTATTTGCGCCGGCTCCGCAACGTGACTTTTGATGACCTTGTATCGCTCGTAGCGTTGTACCGGCCAGGGCCAATGGAGTGGATAGCGGAGTACATTGAGTGCCGCAACCGGGGAGATGAGTACCCGCACATCATATTTCAGGAACAACTAATGGAACAGAGCCGCCAGGTTGCCGGTTTTTCGGAACAGCAGATGGATGAGCTTTGGAAAGTGCTTTGCGGAAAACAAAAGGAAGGGTTGCAATCCCTCCGCAACGAGTTCCTGATAGGCGGTTTGTGCAACGGGCACACCCTTGCCTCGCTGGAAAACATTTGGCAGGAATGGGTGGAACGGGGTCCTTGCCTTTTTCTGAAAGCGCACGCGGTTGGCTACGCGATGATGGCGTACTGGGAAGCGTATTTGAAAGTGAGAGTAAAAAATTGGGAATTTGGAACTTTATATTCCGAAAAAATGTAAATTTGCGGCGAGAAAGCTATCCGTATGCGACTCGATTTAAAAGATTTTTTTATTGTTAAAAGTAAGAAAATATGGGAAAAAACCTTAAAAAAATGGCCTTATCAGATTGTATGAGGGGCGCTGGCTTTCATGAAAATTTCTTTGACAACTTCAAAAAAAGTCTATTCTACACGGATGTTTATCTAAAACATCTTTGATGCATACTTCTGCATGCGATTAATTAGTCTGGGT
>JAKSMF010000022.1 GCA_024400775.1 Bacteroidales bacterium
GCGGGCCCCTCTTGATCGAGGGGCCTTTTTTTTTGCCTTCCACAGCAGCCCCGCTGCTCTTTCCCCCACCAATTTCCCTTCTTATGAGCATAAAAAACATTATTTTTGACTTCGGAGGCGTCCTTTTGGATTGGAATCCGCACTATATCTATGATCCTTATTTTGGAAGTGTTGAAAAAGCAGAGTGGTTTTTGAGTAATGTTTGCACCTACGAATGGAATCAGCAGCACGACGCCGGCAAGCCAATTTCTGAAGGCGTTGCTGAACTTGTTGCGCGTTTCCCCGAATGGAAGACTGAAATTGAGATGTATTATGATCAGTTCCTTGTTGCCATGGGACAAGGTCAACTGCCTGGTATGGAGGATTTTGTTAGACAATTACAGCATGCTAATTACCGTATTTTCGGACTTACGAACTGGTCTGCGGAAACTTTCTCTCTTGTTCGTCCTATTTATCCCGTGCTTGATTTGATGGAGGATATTGTCGTTTCTGGAGAAGAGAAGATTATGAAGCCGAATCCTGAAATTTTCCGTCGTGCTTTGAGTCGGTTCGGGATTCTGCCTGAAGAGACTGTTTTTATTGATGACAATCCACGGAATGTGGATTCAGCCTGCTCGCTGGGTATTTGCGGGGTGCTGTTTACTGGTCTTGAGAATCTTGTTTCGAAGCTATGCGCTTTGGGTATCGCGGTGCGGTAGTGATTGCAGCGGGCACGAGGCGTACGCGCGCGGCCTACGGCCGTTGGCGGCAAAGAGCTGACGAAGGAAGATACTTTGCCGCCACTACGGACGTGCCGCGCGCGTAGCCGAGTAAAGCGGAAAGCCCGACGGCGAGGTCAGTTTGTATTTAGAGATTTGCAGTTGATTTGTGCTGTTTATTTTGGGACAGCGTAATTGCTTATGGGTCACTTCAAGCTGCAAACTGACCTCGCCGGACCGCCCAAAATAATCATAAAGGAAGAATTATTGACATTGGAATTTCAAATAACACCATCTGCCATCGCGTTTTCCACAATCGCTTTTACTTCCTACTTCCTGTTTCCTTGCGCAATTCTAAAGCATTACTCGAAAGTTTCGAGGAGCACGGCAGTTTCATTTTGCAGGATGGCGTCGATTTTTTTCATTGAACGTGGGGAAACCATGACGCATCCTTTGCTGCGGGCGCTGCGGAACGGATAGATTTGAAAAGGGAGGACGGACGAATAGGCGTGTAGCACCACACAGCGTTTTCGCACGTTGCTGTTGCTGGCTTCCAACCCGTCTAAGCGATAGGCTATGCCGAATTGTCCGTTGTAGCGTTCTGCGATGCGGCATTTTCCTAATGAACTAAGCCAGGAGTTTTCTTCGTTGCTGAATTTCGGTTTCGCTTTTCGTGGTTCGTCGTGTCCGCTCCCGTGCGCAACGACGCACTCGTATATAATCTTGTTTTGTTGAAAGTCCCAGACGTACAGTCGATTGAGCCCGGAATGAACGCTGTAATCCACGAGAACGCATAATTTTTCGTTCATTCCGTTTTTCTGACAATAATCGTATGCTGCCGTTGCTTTATTTTGAATTCGCGCGTTGTCGCGTTTCGGGCCACAAAGCCGAATAATCAGGTATGTGATTAGGGCAAGGGTTATAAGCATGACAATAATTTTGAATATTTTCATTTTATAACAACTTAAAAGATAGGTTGTTTATTGTCAGGCAGTGTCTCTTTCGGACAAAAGTCGTTTATTTTGCGATAGCGGTGTTTTTTACTTCGATTTTGCTGCATGTCGGATCGATGCGGTTGACTTCGACGTGGACGGGAATGTGGTCTTTCACCGATTCGACGTGGCTGATGATGCCGACGCGTTTGCCGTTCATTTTCTGTAAACGACCTAACAGGTTCATGACGGTGTCGAGTTCGTTGCTGCTCAAGTTGCCGAAACCTTCGTCAATGAACAGGGTGTCGATGTGGAATCCTTGGCGGTTGATGGAAGAGAGTGCGAGTGCGAGCGAGAGTGAAACCAAGAAACTTTCGCCGCCGCTGAGCGTATCGACAGGGCTTTCCACATTTCCTTGGTATTGGTCACGCAGACAGAGTGTTAGCGTTCCGGGAATACAGTCCAGCGTATAGCGTTTGGTAAGTTCCTGAAGGTATTGGTTGGCGCTGGCGACGAGGTTATGGAGCAAGTAGCTTTGGGCGATGTTTCGGAAGGCGGCGCCGTCGTTGCTGCCGAAAAGGTCGGACGCGGCCTTCCATTTGTTGCTGAGGTCTCGTGCCTGTTCCAGTGTCTTCTTCTTTTCGGCCACATCTTCTGCGTTTTTTTTGTTTTGATCCAAGCGACCTTGAGCATCACCGATTTGGGTGTTCAGGCGGCTGATGCTGTTTTGCAGGTCAATGACTTTTTGTTGCAGAGTGTCAGCATTTTCACCTTCTTCCAGCGCCGGATGGTCGGCTTTCTTTGCGTTTTCCAACGTGTTTTTTGCCTGTTCCAGCGCTCCCTTAGCGGTGGAAAATGCCTTTTCCGTTTTTTGGTGAGCTTCGGCAGGTATGTCGGTTTCAGACATGTCGCAAAGCTGAGCCAAACGCTCTTCGGAAATGGAGGTGTGTGCGGTGAGGAAACCGTTCAACTCCTTTTTAGCGTCCTTGATATTTTTTTCTGTTTCAATGGTTTGAGTAAAAAGTTTGGTGGCATTTGTAGATAAATCATTCCAAGTGTTTTCCAGATTTTCGACGGCGGCACAAACGGTGGTATCGCTTTCCCATTGCGGCCATTGTTTGGCGATGGCGTTGCGTTTTTCATCAACGTTTTTCAGGATTTTTTCTCCATCTTCGATTTCGCGCGTCAGTTGGTTTAATGTCTGTTTCCAGCTCTCATAGTTAGCCGCTTTTTGGGATAGATTTGTAGCAAAAGTCTGGCTGTTAGCGTTCCAGTCATTTTCCCAATTTTGCCAAGAAATCATGGGGCGAACTTCCGCAAGAATACTGTTCGCTGTCTTATTTTCTTCTTCCGCATTTTTGTTAGCCGTCTGAATGTCTTTTTGGCAAGTAATGACTGCATTTTTTGCTTTTTCAAGCTCAACTTCCGCATTTTTTGCATTTTCAGTCGCCTGCTGAATTTTGTCGTTGATGTATTTTATCGACTTTTCTTGGTTATTCACCTTTTGTTGGAGATGTTCCAAAGCATGATTTTGGCCTTTCAGTTTTTCAATTTCATCTTTAATCCATTCTGAAGCAATTTTAACGGAATCCTTTGTGGATTCAACGGTGGAATAGCCGACTTGAGAACACCATTGTTGTGCGATTTCCTGTTTCTCTAATTGTTTTTTTGCCGTTATTTCGCAATTTTTTTCGAGTTCGGGAAGTTGATTCTTGTATTTTTTCACAAGATTTTGAGAAGATTGGATGGCGGCAGAAATTGTACGGAGTTCTTCTTCGTATTTGTTGACGAGTTCTTCCTGTGGTTGTAAAAGTTTTCGAAGGTTTTCAGTATCAAGTAATTCCGTTATTTTTTGGCCGCATACCGGACAGATATCGCCCACATGCAGTTGTGCACGGAGTTTGTCGGCTTCGTTGCCCAGCGTCAGTTTTGTTTTTTCAAGAGCCGCTTTCGCATCGTCGTATGCTGCTTTTTTCTCGTTCTCAATCGGTTGATTTTCAGAGATATTCTTATTTTCATTACTGATTTCTTTCTTTGTGTCTGCGAGGTTCTTGTGAGAATTGTCATTGTCTGTTATCGCGTGTGTGAGTTCGATGAGGGCGTTTTGCGCTTTGTTGAGCACCTCGGTCTGTTGATTGAGTTCGGAGCGCTTTTTGGGGAGCGTTTCCGGGTGCATTGCGTCCAGTGCCTTTTGTGCGGCATTTTTTTCATCAGTCAGATTATCAATGGCTTGCTTGATATCATTGGCTGAGTTTTTGTGTGCTGAAACTGTGCCTTCCAATTCTGGAAGCTTACGTTCCAAACGCACTTTTTCGTTTGTAAAATCTTGTATTTTCTTGCGGTGCGTGATGGCGGAATTAAGCTTTTCGATGATGGTTTGTGCGTTGGCAAACATGTTTTCGTGCACTCTTTCGGCCTCAATATCATCTTGTGTTTTTTTCAGTTCTCCTTTTTTTTCTTCCAATTTTTGTGAAAAATCGTTGATTCCTCTAACCGCGAGTTCAAATTGGTCTGCGCCTTTTTCTACTTGAGTGGTTGTCAGAAGTTTGAGTCTGTTTTCAAGAGAGGTGATGTCTTTATGAAGTTGGCGCCCCTCGCCACTAATATTCCAGTCTTTAATGAGTTGTTCCTCTTCTTGAAATTCGGGTTGGTTGACTTTGTCTTGAAGCACTTTCAGCGCGGCTTCGGCTTTCGCGAATTGGTTTTGTGCATCCGTTAACGCCTTCAGCCATTGATTTTTTGCTTCAGTGATTTTTTTTGCGTCGTTGGTGGCTGCAAGTTCGTCGCTGTTTTGTTGGATGGAATCGTTGAGGGCGTTTATTTCTTCGTCGGAGAGCAAGTTGGCGCCGCTGATTTCGGCTTCAAGTAATTTGAAAGCACGTTCTTTTTCGGAACGAATGCGAGCAATTTCTTTGCCCACTGCGGAAAAAATGTCGGTTTTGGTCATTTTTTCCAAAATTGCAGACTTGTCGTTTTCGCTGCTTTTGAGAAATTGGGTGAATTGTCCTTGCGCGAGCATTGTGGTGCGGCAGAATTGGTCGAAATCGAGGCCGACGGCATGATTCACGATAATGTCGCTAAGGTCTTTCTTATTGGTAATCACTTCGTTGCCGTAGGAAAGAGTGTGTTTTGCTGTGTCAAGCGTGTTGTTGCGTGTGCGGCGAACGGACCAATGTGCGGTATAGTTTACGCCGTCGGAGCCTTCAAAGTCAAGAGTGACGGAGCCTTCGGAAGTGCCGTGGCGCAGCAGGTTGCGCGGGTCGCGGGCGGTGATTTCGTCGTTCCCAAAGTTGCGTTTGTCATTGGGCGCTTGTTTTAAGCGTGGCGTGTTGCCGTAAAGCGCCAGACAGATGGAATCCAACAGCGTGCTTTTGCCTGTTCCCATGTCACCGCAAATCAAAAAGCGGTTGGCTTCGGCCAAAAGACCGCGGTCAAAATGTAAGGTGGCTTCTCCAATGGAAGCAATATTTTTAATTTCTATTTTCTTCAGTTTCATAATGGCGTTGTTTATTGGTTCTCTCTTTTCTTTTCTACGTTGCGGATGGCTTCTTTCAAAAGTGTAATCAACTCATCACTCATTTCTGTGTTGAACTTGCTTCTGTAGTACATCTTCGCCAGTTCCAGCGCTGACGGCATATTGTCGGGATCGAAATCGTGGGCGATCTCTCCGATTTCATAATTGTCGGCTTTGGGATATTCCGGTAGTATGGTGCAGAATTGCGCTTTCTTCCCCTCCAATGCCAGCATAATGGTGGTGATGTAGTTGGGTGGCATCGGCCCGTCTTGCAAAATGTGCAGACGGACATACGACTTTTCGTCATCTGGAAGTTCGCGAAGCAGTGCGATGACTTCGTCAAATGGCACTGCCTTTTCAGGAATGGTCAGCAGTGGGCGGATGTTCTTGATGTCACGCGTTTCGATGACGGGCGTTTTGCCACTTTCCAAAGTGACGATGGAAACGCCGTGGTTGCCGTGTTCGTCGAAGTGCAGTGCGATGGGAGTCCCGCAGTAGCGTGCGACAGGGGAGGAACTGCTAAGTGTCTGTGGCTGATGAATATGGCCGAGCGCCAGATAGTCGTAGCCTTGCCCAAGATTGTCTTGCGCCACCGTGTCGATGCCACCGATGCTGTTTTTGAAATCGTGTCCGGTGAGGTCGCTGCCAGTCATGGCCAGGTGCGCAGTCAGCACTACGGGCAAGTGTTGTGGATTGCGTTCTGCCACTCGGTTCAGAACGGTTTGGAAAAAGGTTCGTTGGCGGTTTTCGCCGGCAACATCGCCTACTTGCGGAAAGTTCTGTTCGTAAATGTGCGGCACAGCAGCGACGAAGCCAATGATTTCACCGTCGGCGTTGCTGACTTCAACGATGTGCTGGTCCAGATTGATGTTTCCGTCTTCGTCGCGTTCGATTTGTCCTACGACGTTGATATTCAGGCGTTCCCAGACTTTTCCTTCCAATTGTAACGCCGACTTTCCGTCGTGGTTGCCAGCGGTGACCACGATTTTCATTTCCGGATGGCTGTCGTGCAGTTGCAGCAGGGTTTGGGTATAGAGTTCGCGCGCCCAAACCGAAGGTTGCGTGCGGTCGAATATGTCACCGCAAACAACCATTGCGTCAGGTTTTTCCTGATTGATAATTTCCGTCAGCTGGCGCAAAAAGTCGGCTTGCTCTTCCGCGCGTTCGTGTTCGTGCAGGGTGTGTCCTAAATGCCAGTCACTGGTGTGAAGAATTTTCATGGTGCTGTAAATTATTGATTGTCAATTGTGTTATCATTTATTGTATCTTCAGAATCGCTTTCCGAGAGGGGAGGTAGTTGGCGCATCTGTTTGGAGTTGTACTGATTTTTGACCTTGTTGACTTTAGCGCCCAAATTCACCAGTTCGTGTGCGGGTTTGAGCACGTTTTGCGGTCCCGCCATCAGCTTTTTCTTTGCTTCGTCGTAGGCCGTGTTGGCGCTGTCGAGTTGTGATTTCACGCGTTCAAAATGTTCGGCGAAGGCGGCGATGCGATCCACAATCTGGTCGGCGAGTTCGAAAACCCTGCCCTGTTTTTCCACCATATTTTCTTGTTGCCAAGCCAGTTTGATGATGCGGAGCACGGCCATCAGATTCATCTCGCCCGTAATGAACACGCCTTGTTCAAAAGCGTTGCGCCACAGGCTTTTATCTTGCGAAAGTGCCAGCTGTAGCGCTGATTCGTTGGGCACGAACATAATGACGTAATCCAGCGACTGGTGTGGCGGTTTGATGTAGTTTTGGTATTTTTTTGTGGTAAGTTCCTTAATGTGGTTTTTGATGCTGGCGATGTGGCGTTGCAGGCATTCGGCTTTTGCTTCGTCGCTTTCGACCTCGAAATAGTCGGTGAAGGCTGTCAGCGACACTTTGGAGTCAATAATCAGATCTTTGTTGTCGGGATAGTGGAGGATGACATCGGTGCGCATGGTTTTGCCGGTCTCCTCGTTGGTGAGGATTTTGCCGTTTTCATCGCAAAGTGTGGTTTGGACATCATAGTGAATACCTTTTTTAAGGTCTTCATGTTCAAGAAGTTCTGTTAAAATCAGTTCGCCCCACTGTCCTTGCGTGTTGTTTTCGTTGTTACGCAGTGCGGAGGCGAGTTTATCGGCCTGCTGCCCGATTTCCTCGCCGCGTTTCATAACATTTTCGATGGCCTTCTCCAGTTCGCCGGAAGTTCTGGCTTGGCTTTCTCGGGCGGCGTCCATCGAAGAACGCATCTCTTTAATGCTTTCCTTGAGCGGATTGACGATGGCGTCCATATTGCCTTGGTTGCTTTTCAAAAGTGATTCTTCGCGCTGTCGGAGAATTTCTTCGGTGCCCGTTTTTAACTGTTCCTGAACGATTTGCAACTGCGTTGACAGCTCTTTGCTTCGATTGGCGGCTTCCGTTTCCAGCTGTTTGCGCAAAGTATCGATTTCTCCGTTCAGACGCTCTTTTTGCCCCGTCAGCGTGATGACATCCTGCTGGAGTTTCGCTTTTTCACCTTCAGAACGCTCTTTTTGGTCGCTGAGCGCCGCAATCTGCGAAGCCTTCAATTCGTTTTCGGTGGTGAGTTGCGCGAGTTCCTGATTTAATTTATTAACACGTAACTTGAAGATTATTAAATAAATAACAACGGAAACCAAAAATCCGATAACGAGATAGACGATATTATCCATGTTTTTTAGGGCTGAATTGTAATTTTGTTTTTATCTGCAAAAATATAACAAAATAGTGCAGGAATTTTGCATTATTTTATTTTTTTGCTTTTTCATAAATGACCAAGAAAGAAAACAAACAAACCTACATTTTGTTTTCAAAAAATTAAAAAAAATCCGTTTATATTTTTTTTACTCACCAGCCGGCAAATCCGAGGATTTTATGTATTTTTGCAGTTTCGATTAAAAAAAATAATTGATTGATGAGCACTTTATTAGGATATATCACTTGGAATGTCAGCCCGGTGGCTTTTTCTCTCGGGAGCTTGGAAGTTCGTTGGTACGGCATTTTGCTGGCCATCGGTTTCGTACTGGCATATACTACTTTACAACAGATTTTCAAAAAAGAAAACATCTCACAACAGACGCTTGACAAATTTGCCATTTGGACGATCGTATGGTGTGTCGTGGGCTTGCGTTTATGCCACTGTCTGATTTACGACGGTGATTATTATCTGACCTCCGAACATTGGAAAGAGATTTTTCTGCCGATTGATGAAACCGGCAAATTCATTGGTTATGCCGGTTTGGCCAGTCATGGCGGCGCGCTTGCTATGTTGCTGTGGGTCATCTACTTCTGTTATACGCGCAAGATGAATTTCTTCTGGCTGCTCGACCGTTTGTGCATTGCCATCCCGATTGCTGCGGCCTTCGTGCGTTGCGGTAATCTGATGAATCATGAAATCGTGGGCAGCGTTACTGATGTGGCGTGGGCGTTCGATTTTACACACTGTTCCGAAGATTATACCTTAATTGGTGATAAGTTGATCCATATTTCCAGACTGCGTCATCCGGCGCAGTTGTACGAAGCACTGGTCTATATTTCACTTTTTGCCGCCCTTGTGGTTTATTACTTTAAATTCTCCAAAGGAAAAATCGCTCCCGGCCGTACTTCCGGAATTATGGTGACGACCATCTTCGTCGCCCGTTTCCTCATCGAATTTGTTAAAGCGGACCAAGTGGCAAAAGAGGCCTCTATGACAATCAATTACGGCCAGCAACTCAGCATCCCGTTTATTCTGATAGGAATCGGTCTTATCGTATATTCTTTTGTTCAAAAAGATAAGATTCCGCAATATGTGGAGTCGCAACCGTCTGAACCTCAAAAAAATAACCAATAACCTAACCTTTTATGGAAGAAAAAGATTTTCGTGTCGGTACCCGTATTGACCATGAAAAATACGGAGAGGGCATTATTAGCCAAAATAACAACCTGACTATCAAAGCATTATTCGTGCGTGGGGGAGGGGAAATAGAGTTTTCAAAGGCCAATGTGCAGTTTGAAGTGCTGGCAGAAAGCGAACTCCCCGATGATGGCCGTCCGCGCCTCGATGTCAAGGAGTTTGAACGTATGCTTACCCTGGTGCTGAACAAATTCAACGGCATCGAATACAAAGCCGAACTGGGCAAAAAGTGGGAAGGTGGTACGATGGTGCTGCAACCCGCCAATCCGGAACTGAAACCCAAGGAAATCCCGATAGAAACCTTCTTTCACAAAATCGTTATGATGCGTGACCGCCTGCGTGTGCTGGAACAGAACATCAACAGCCATCCCGGCCTCTCCGATGAAGACAAAGTCAATCTGCAACAATACATTACGCGCATTTATGGCTCAATGACCTCCTTCAATATTTTATTTGATGACAAAAACGACTATTTCGTCGGAAGCAAACTTTAATTGACTTTTCTCGTTTTATTTAGACCAAAAAACAACCTAATAAACCAAAAAAATGATTCAACGAATTCAATCTCTTTTATTGCTCGTGGCGGCAGTTGTAGCCATCGTTATTACTTTTATTCCTGTAGGCGAACTTGTCCAAAACGGGATCGCTTTTTATCAATATGATTCTTTCTCACTGAAACTATATCAAGACGGCGTGCTTGCCGGTTCTGTGATGCACACAACTTACGTTGCCTTGCTTTGGTATGCCTCTGCCGTTCTTTCACTTGTGACTATTTTCTGCTATAAAAAACGCCCCTTGCAGATTCGCCTCAACAGCATCAATATGTTGGTGATGTTGATTGCCTTGGCCGTGATGCTTTTCGTTTATCCTGACTTGGTATTCGCAAAACAGGCAAGCATGGCCGGCATGGAAATGGCTTTCAATTATTGGATTATGGTTTCATTTTTGGCTGCCGTGGCACTGTTTTTCGCCAATCGCGCCATCAAAAGTGATGAGAAGAAGGTGCGTGCCGCTGACCGTTTGAGATAATAATTAAAGAAAATGTTCGACTTTATAACTTTTGGACTTGCGGATGTCGTTGATATCCTGTTGTTTGCAATAATTTTGTACTATGTTTACAAATTGTTGCGAGGAACGGCGGCCGTGCGTATTTTCTGGGTGATTGTCATCCTTTACGTTTTGTGGAAGTTGCTCAGCGCGTTGCATATCAATATGATGAGTGCCATTATCGGGCAAATCATCAGCGTGGGTGTGATTGCGTTGTTCATCGTTTTCCAGCCGGAAATCCGTAAGTTTTTGTTGATGATTAGCAATACGCGTTTGCTCAAGTTGTTCCGTTTTCACAAGAAAGAGGATACGCTTTTCCTGCCGGAAATCAACGCGGTGGTGCGTGCCTGTCGCCGTATGTCGGATTCCAAAACCGGAGCGCTGATCGTTTTTGAGAAAGACACTCCGTTGGAAGAACCGATAGCGACGGGTGAGAAACTGGATGCCATCGTATCTCGCGAGCTGATTGAGAATATCTTCTTCAAAAACAGTCCGTTACACGATGGGGCATTAATTATCCGCAATCATAGGATTGCCGCGGCGCGCTGTATTTTGCCGGTTTCCGACCGCGAGGACATCTCCACCGACTTGGGCCTGCGTCACCGTTCCGCCATCGGCGTCACTGTGTTGAGCGATGCCGTGGTGGTCGTCGTCTCCGAACAAACCGGCAGCATTTCGCTTTGTCGCGCGGGCGACATTACCCACGGAATTTCACCCGTGGTGCTGGAAACGATGTTGAAAGATATTTTCGTCAATAAAAAAGACGAAGTTGTAGCTGAAAACAAATAGCCATGAATAACAACCTTGACCCTTCGAAAAAGCGCCTGTCGGCGGCGGAAAAGGAGTTTGAAAAAGCCATCCGCCCCGCCGATTTCCACAATTTTTACGGACAGGCAAAGGTGATTGAAAACATCATCGTTTTCGTGCAGGCCGCACGTGCCCGCGGTGAAGCCCTCGACCATGTGCTGCTCCACGGACCTCCAGGTTTGGGAAAAACCACGCTTTCGCACATCATCGCTAACGAAATGGGTGTGAATCTGCGCGTTACCTCCGGCCCCGTCATTGACAAACCGGGTGACCTCGCCGGCTTGCTGACCAATCTGGAACCCAACGATGTGCTGTTTATTGATGAAATTCACCGTCTGTCGCCCGTGGTGGAAGAGTACCTCTATTCCGCCATGGAGGACTACAAAATCGACATCATGATTGAGTCGGGGCCCAGCGCGCGGAGCGTTGAAATTGCGTTGAACCCGTTCACTTTGGTGGGTGCCACTACGCGTTCCGGCTTGCTGACCGCGCCGCTGCGTTCGCGTTTCGGTATTAACCTGCGTTTGCAATATTATGACGCACAAACACTTGCGAAAATCCTGAAGCGCTCCGCCGGCATTCTGAAAATCGAACTTTACGACGATGCCGCACTTGAAATCGCCTCCCGCAGCCGTGGCACTCCACGTATCGCCAACCTGCTGTTGCGCCGCGTGCGCGACTTTGCGCAAATCAAGGGAAACGGCGCCATTGATTTCGAAATCGCACAAATCGCTTTGGAAGCTCTCAATGTCGATAAACACGGTTTGGATGAGATGGACAACCGCATTTTGGGCACCATCATCGACAAATTCAAAGGCGGGCCCGTCGGGTTGACGACCATCGCTACCTCCGTCGGCGAAGATGCCGGCACCATCGAAGAGGTGTATGAACCCTTCCTGATTCAGGAGGGCTATTTGATGAGGACTCCGCGCGGTCGTGAAGCTACCGATTTGGCATACAAACATTTAGGTAAATTCCGCCTCACTGGAAACGGTACGCAGGTGGAACTTTTCTGAGCGTGTCGTCAAATCGTCTATTTTCGTATTTTTGCAGACACAAATTTTTTATGAATTAAATACAGTAAAACAATGACTGATTACGAATTGAAGTACAAAATCGCCGATATCAATTTGGCGGATTGGGGACGCAAAGAGATTGAAGTGTCCGAAAAAGAAATGCCGGGCCTGATGGCTTTGCGCGAAAAATATGGTGACAGCAAGCCGCTCAAAGGCGTGCGTATCATGGGTTCCCTTCACATGACTATTCAGACGGCCTGCCTGATTGAGACGTTGGTTACCTTGGGTGCCGACGTGCGTTGGTGCAGCTGTAATATTTTCTCCACGCAGGATCACGCTGCGGCTGCCATCGCGGCTGCCGGCGTTCCGGTTTTCGCTTGGAAAGGCGAATCTTTGGAAGATTACTGGTGGTGCACATCTCAGGCACTGGCTTTCCCCGGAGGCAAAGGCCCGCAACTTATCGTGGACGATGGCGGTGATGCTACTTTGCTGATTCACAAAGGATTCCGCGCTGAAGAAGATGCCTCCGTTTTAGATAAAGAACCCTCTTCTCACGAAGAAGCCGTGATTTTAAGCACGTTGAAGGAAATTTTGGCCGAAGACCCGCAGCGTTGGCACCGCGCCGTCGCTGATATTAAGGGCGTTTCCGAAGAAACCACCACCGGCGTACATCGCCTCTATCAGATGATGGAAAGCGGCGAACTCCTTTTCCCCGCCATCAACGTCAACGACTCCGTCACCAAATCAAAATTCGACAATCTTTATGGCTGCCGCGAGTCCCTCGCCGACGGCATCAAGCGTGCTACCGACGTTATGATTGCCGGCAAGGTGGTTGTGGTCTGCGGTTATGGCGATGTGGGTAAAGGTTGCGCCAAGTCAATGCGTTCCTACGGCGCACGCGTCATCGTTACCGAAATCGACCCGATCTGCGCTTTACAGGCCGCCATGGAGGGCTTCGAAGTGAAGACCGTGGAAGACACCCTCGGCGAAGGCAACATCTACGTCACCTGCACCGGCAACTGCGACATCATCACTGCCGAACATCTGACCAAAATGGCCGACCAGGCTATCGTTTGCAACATCGGTCACTTCGATAACGAAATTCAAGTTTCTGCTTTTGAGCAGATTCCGAACATTCGCAAACGCAACATCAAACCGCAGGTCGATGAATACATCTTCCCCGACGGCCACTCCATCTTCATTTTGGCAGAAGGCCGTTTGGTGAACCTCGGCTGCGCTACCGGTCACGCCTCTTTCGTGATGAGTAACTCATTCACAAACCAGACGTTGGCTCAGTTGGAACTCTGGCAGAATCCTTACAAAGTGGGCGTTTATTGCCTGCCGAAACATCTGGATGAAGAGGTCGCCCGTTTGCATCTCGGCAAAATCGGCGTGAAATTGACGAAACTCACTCAAAAGCAGGCCGACTATATCGGTGTCCCGAAAGACGGTCCGTTCAAAGCTGATTTTTATCGTTACTAATATATTGTAAATCAATAAGAAATAATGGAAGATTAAACTTTTTAGTCTTCCATTATTCTTTTTAGCTTGTTTTTGAAAAATTGAAAAAATGAAAAAACTTTCAGCGTTATTCGTTATTTTTTTGTTGACCACATGCGTTGTCTTTGCACAACCGTCAGGTTATACGTTGCAGTCTGGGGCTGCGCAAACGGCTTTGGTACAGAAGATTACGTCAACGGCTTCCGGAATGACATCGCTGAAGGTTAATTTCACGCAGGAAAAGACATCTAAATCTTTTACTGCTGCTTCGGTTTCGCAGGGAACACTTTCGTATAAGAAGTCCAATCTGCTTTGTTGGGCCTACACCTCACCGAAAAAATATTCCATCATTTTGAATGCTCGCGGGTCGTTTTTGAAGACGGCAAAGGGTTCAACAAAAAACAAAATGGTCGGCGAAATGGCCGGTTTGATTCTTCGCACCATCAACGGCGCGGGCTTGGCCAACAACTCCGACTTCAATATTTCATATTATAAATCTTCCGATATTTTGGTCTATCTCACCCCGAAAAGTTCTAAGTATCAGGCGATGTTCAAGAGTGTGGAGGTGTACTTAAATCCGCAAACCTACTTGGCCACCAAGGTGAGGATGACAGAAAAAAATGGTGATGTTTCGGTTGTCAAATTCAGTAACCATCAGAAAAACATCACCATACAAAGTTCGGAATTTCAGGAATAGCTATAAAAGCCATTGATTAGTGGTGGTGACCACAGCCACCGCAACCACCGCTGCAACCGCCGCCTTCGCTTTTCGGTTTCGTGCAGCAGGAAGGCAATTTAGCGCGAGCAGCAGCGTCGGCTTTGACGTTGTCGGCATCGTAACCCAACTTGCTGACGCCGGCGCGCAATTGGTCAACAGAAGTCTTGGATGAATCATATTTGATGGTGAGTTTCGCAGTTTTCATGTCGTAAGTGCATTCTTGTACGCCCTTCCACTGCGGGACATTGTCCATCATCAATTTTTTGCACTGTTCGCAAGTGCCGTTGGTTTGAATCGTAACAGTCTGAACTGCTTTTTGTTGTGCGCTGGCAGTGAAAATTGCCAACACCAAAGTGAGTAATAATAATGCTCTTTTCATCATAAATAATTTTTTATTCATTTTGGCAACAAAAATACAAGTTTTTCGTAAAAGGAAACGCGTATAAAAATTCTGACGTCAAATTTTAACGTTATTTATGAAGAAATTAGCGATCACAGGCGGCATTGGAACAGGTAAGACCTTTATTTCCAAGCAGTTCATCGAACAGGGGATTCCTGTTTTTTATGCGGATGACGAGGCGAAAAAACTTTATCGCGATATCGAGGTGCTGCGACAAATCCGTGATGTTTTCGGCAATGATGTTTTTGACGGCGACCAGTTGAACTTGTCTCGCTTGTCGGCGTTGGTTTTTGGCGATGAAAAAAGGTTGCGCGCCCTGGAGAACATTATCCATCCTATGGTGATGAAGAAATTTGATGAGTGGGCCGCCCAGCAGAATGCCGAAAGTGTGATGATGGAGTCCGCCATTATTTTTGAAGGACATCTGGAAAAATATTTTGATAAAGTCTATGTGGTTAATGCATCTTTGGAGACACGTTTGGCAAGGATTCGCCGCAGGAATCCGGAATTATCTGATAATGAAATACTTGCGAGGATAAATGCGCAAATGCCGCAGGAAGAAAAGTGTGCGTTGGCGGACGAAGTCATCGAGCACGATGAGGATTTGTGATTCGGGAATGAGGATTTGTGTAAAAAATGTGATGAAATTGAAGCAATTAGACGAAATTTATGTAAATTTGCACACGTTTTAATGATATCTATAAAATTGATGATTGACGATTTACTACGGAAGTTTTCACAAGCCAGGGTTTTGGTTATCGGTGACGTGATGATTGATGCCTACTTGAAAGGCAATGTCGGGCGTATTTCTCCGGAGGCTCCGGTTCCAATTGTGGACGTTACCGAACGCTACTATCGCCCCGGCGGCGCTGCCAATGTGGCCATCAATTTGTCGGCTTTGGGTGCTAAACCTTTGTTGTGCTCTGTCATCGGCAACGATGAAAAAGGTCGTGATTTTGCTGATTTAATGGTTGAACATCAATTAGATACAACTTATTTGTTGCGTTCCGACCAACGTAAGACGACGGTGAAATATCGTATTTTGGCCAACTCACGCCAAGTGCTCCGCGTTGATGAGGAGGATGCAACTCCTTTGAATGAGTCAGATGCTTCCAATTTATTGAAAACTATTCGTCATATAATTGATAACGAGGAAGTTGGTGCGATAGTTTTTGAAGATTATGATAAGGGTGTAATATCTCCCGATGTGATTGCGCAGGTCGTGACTTGGGCAAACCAAAAGAATCTGATTGTTACTGTGGATCCGAAAAAACGCAATTTTATTCATTATCAAAATGTTACCATGTTCAAACCAAACTTGAAGGAGTTGCGTGAGGGGTTGGAAGAGAATAATGCCGAATTGAATTTGGAACAGATTGAGCAGCGGATGCGGCAATTTGCGCAAAAGCAAAATATCCGTTATCTGTTTACGACCATGTCAGAAAATGGCGTAGCATTGTATGACCACGCTACGAATGAATTTTATACGCAACCTGCTTATTTACGGAGGATTAGCGATGTTTCTGGAGCAGGAGATACTGTAATATCTGTGGCGACTTTGTGTTTGCTTTCCGGTGTTCCGGCGGCGCACAGTGCTCAAATCGCCAACCTCGCGGGCGGCATCGTTTGCGAGTATAGTGGCGTGACGCCGGTCCCGTTGGATCGGTTGGCGGATGAAATTCGCAAATATGAAATTTTGACTAATATATAATATATGGATAAGCTTCAGAATCTCGGTCATGCACATGCAGAAATGATCACTTTGGAGCAGATGTCTCGCTCCGATTGGGGACATCGCAAGAAAAAGAAGGTTATTACCCACAGTGTTATCTATACTCCGTTCGGCAAAATGTTGGTCGCTTCTTTCGACAAAGGCATCTGCTTTATGGGAATGTATGATGATAACGATGTTTGTATGAGTGAATTACGCTCGCGTTATCCGAATGCCGAATTTAAAAAGCAGACGATGCCGGAACATCAGAACGTTCGTCGTTTTTTGATGAAGGATTGGAAAGACGTTGAACCGATTCGCCTATACGTTAGGGGAACGGATTTTCAGATCAAGGTGTGGCAGGAGTTGCTGAAGATTCCGGTGGGTAAAATCATTACCTACGGCGAAATTGCTCGCAATATTGGACGACCGCGTTCCGCCCGTCCCGTTGGTCGCGCCGTCGGAAAAAATCCAGTAGTTTATCTAATACCTTGTCACAGAGTGATTTGCTCATCTGGCAAGATGGGGAATTTTATGTGGGGCACCGAAACCAAACTGCAATTCCTTAACTATGAATCTTGCTCAGGCAAGAAGATGAAGGGCTATTTCAATTGGGAACCAACACTTTTTTAATCAGGGAAAATGTCCACGAACGATAGCGTAACTTACAGATTCTCAGTGCCTGTTCAAATCAAAATGTGTGATTTGGACCCGTTTGCGCATGTCAACAACGGCGTGCAATGCAACTATTTTGATTATGGGAGAAGCCAGTATTTCGAGCATGTCTTTGGCGAAAAAATCAACTGGATGACCATGGATATGGTATTGGTGCATGTGGATATGGATTTTAAGAACCCTATTAAAATCCATGATAGAATTATCTGTGAAACAGCTATTTATGAGTTTGGTGTGAAGAGTCTTAAGATGGTGCAACAGTTGAAATGCGAAGAAACGGGAGCTGTTAAAACTGTTTGTCACAGTGTGTTGGCGGGTTTCGACCGTCAAACTGAAATTTCAATTCCGATAAAGACGGAATACAAGTCTAAAATTTCCGCCTTTGAGCATCTGACGATATAGTTTAGTCAGCTGATTTTCTTCCAAAAATCGGCTGTTTTTATTTTGCCACAATTTGGCAGAGTTGTTAAATTATTGATGTTCAGTAAAATAATTTTAAAATATTTTCTAAAAACGCTTGGAAATCGCCTTGCTGATACTGTATCTTTGCAGCGGTTGATTTGACAAGGGGCTGGCAACCCTTTTATAACTAACATTACTAAAAAAAACTAAAAATACTCTCTAACAAAACCAAAGCCGCTAAAAGGATATTTGAATTTCAATTGTAAAGATTGACGATGATACTGCATTCAAAATGGAATGTAATACTGCGAAAGTGTAAGAACATTAACTATTTAGCTAACAAAACTAAAATTTACGATTATGAAAAGAATGCTTATTATCCTTTGTTTGTGCTTAGTCGCCTTCACTTCGTTCGGCAAGAAAGTCGTTGTGATTGAAGTCCATAAAGATGGTACTGGCTGGCAGAATTTTTTTAATTGCTATCAACGTGTCACGACGACTTATCAAGGCACGCAAGATGGTGTGACCTATGCTTCATTGGATTGTCTCGGTAGTGGTTATAATTGGTGTCGTGCGTCCAACCAAATCGGTGGCAATGATAACAGCGTCGGTGGTTTCGGCGTATCAAGACTGATGTCCAATAATCAGGTGATTGATGCTGTTAATGCGTTGATTGCAGCTTCTGAAACTTCTGTCAAGACGGGCGCTTCTAAAGGAACCTCTTCCAAAAAAGTTGCTATTGTCGAAAATTCTAAGAGCCAGCTTTACTTCATTCGTGCAGAATGGAAATATGATACCAAAAATGCCACCAAGGCAACCATGGTCATCACTATCGAGATGGATGAAAGTAATATGTTGGGAACTACGCGCTTGTAGTATCATCTACAATTCTATTGTTTGAGTGTTATAGGGTATGCTGCTGCCCACTTGCATTGGCATACCCTTTTATAAACTGTCAATATGTTGGAAGAATGAAAATGCGTTTTTATATTATTGCTGTTCTGCTTTTTATGAACTTTCCTTTCTTATCGGCGCAAGAACACATATCTCATTATCTTGAATTGGAAAAAGAAATAGTTTTGCCAGAGAATTCATGTGTTAGCTCCTTGGGAAAAATTATTGGTTGTATGGATGGTGGGAGGCTGTATTTGTGCAATGCTGAGGTTTTGAAACAGCATAAGAAAGGTTTTATGTTAGAGGTCGAAGCTTGGGATTTGGCGGATGGATCGTTGGAAAAAATCGAGTTGCCGTTTCCCCCATTAAAGACGGGCGTTTTTGGGGGATCAAAGTATTGGTTATATGCAATTGCAGTCCACGATGGAAAGATTGCTGTGAGCACTCACTCTCAACTTTTTGTATTTGATATCCGTGAACGCGGTGCGAGCCGTTTGGAACATTCCCTCTCTTTCCCCGATGCGGATTTCTCATTTTTTGACGGCAGCCGATTGTATGCGGTTTCTCAGGTCAATGATAACGGTTTCTTGTTGTCGGCACTTAACGGCTCGCGGCTTGATTCGATTGCTGCCTTCCCATTGTCGGCGCCATTCCTGTTGCAGTTTGGCCCTAATGGTTTCCTAAAGCCGCATGGAAAGAGACTTTGTTTTTTGGATGCTCCCGATGCCGTGTTGCGTCAGTTTGATTTGCAAGGCAGACAGCAAGAAGAGGATTATTTGGATATCCCGAATTGGAATGCTATGCCTACAGACTATATACAGAGTGTCCAATCTATGCCGTATAATGGTGAGCGCGCCATGCATATTTTTAATACGAGTACGCAATATTCATTTCCCTTAGAGGTGTTCCCATTCAACGACACTACTTTTCTTATCGCATACCACCAATATGATTCAGTGAAGAAACAATTCCAAATTCCGTTTGTTTTCACAAAAACCACTAAAAATGGCGGTTTGAAAAGTGCGGAGACAGTGACAACGGAATTTGATGACAATCATCAGTTGGAGTCGGATGAATTTCCGGTTTTGTATGCTAATCGTGCATTGAAATTCTCCACGGTTGGGGAGAATAGGTTGATTCAGGTAGTTAAGACTTCGGACATTCCTTATGCCCATCAGACCTGGAAACATTATAACGATCAACAGGAGGCTTTTTTTGCTACTCATGAGCCGATATCGAAAATTCGTGTGATGCGTCTTAAAGTTCCTGATGTGAATGTCGCAATTGACAGCATTAAATTGACAGATTCCCGTGGCACAAATTTCTTGTTGGATAGTGTGCCAGGATATCGAGCAATATTTGTTGTGAACAATCCCCCACAGTGCCATGCTTGTGAGGAGTCAGTGTATGACTTTGTTAATAGCTTGGATATGGGAGATTGTAGCATGTATGTCGTTGAGCGCAAAGTGTCGGGCGCATTGGCACGGCGGGAGGTTATACAGATGGAACAGTCGCGATTGCAGGTTCCTTTCGCTACTCTATTTGTCCCTGCAGATACGGACGGGGCTTTTTCCAACGCCATGGGAAACCAATCATATCCTCTGATACTATTATGGGAGAAAGGATGGGAGTCAATGAAGGTTATATCAGGAAATCGCCTTTTCCCTGAAAATCCGTGGGAAACGAATCTCCGTCCTGAAGCACAAATGAAAATTAGACAATTCGTCCGGTAGCCGATTCATAAAATAATTGTAATTTTGCACACTTTTTGCAAGAAATACAGATGAGCATGGAATACAAGTTGGATTTATCGAAAGTGACGCAGTACGACAATCTTGAGTTTGTCGCAAAGCAAGTGGTGGAGGGTTTTATCACCGGTATCCACAAAAGTCCTATGCACGGTTTTTCCGTAGAATTTGCGGAACATCGTCAGTATAATGCTGGAGAACCCACCAAACACATTGATTGGAAACTGTATGCGAAAACAGATAAACTGTTTGTGAAATGCTATGAGGAGGAGACGAATCTGCGCTGTCATTTGATCATTGACAATTCGTCTTCGATGTATTTCCCGTTGCAAAACAGCTATTCATTGGCGACACCGAATAAGATTTTCTTCTCGATTTACGCAGCAGCGGCAATTATGCAGATGCTGAAGAACCAGCGTGACGCTGTCGGACTGAGTGTTTTTTCTGACAAGCTGGAATTGCATACTCAGGCGCGTGGCGGCGACATGCATCAAAAGATGATCTATCGCGAGTTGGAAAAACTACTGCGCCCCATCTCCCATGAAGTTCAACGTAAGTCAATGGTGACCGATACACTGCACCGCATTGCTGAACAGATACATCGCCGTTCTATGGTCATTATTTTCAGTGATATGTTGGAAACAGCCGCCGATACAGAAGAACTCTTGTTGGCCCTTCAACATCTGAAACACAACAAACATGAGGTGATCCTTTTCCATACGTATCATAAAAAATTGGAATTCGATTTTGCTCTTGAAAATCGTCTATACAAATTTGTTGATATGGAATCAGGTGAAGAGCTGAAAGTTCATGCTAACCAAATACGTGATTATTACAAGGCAACTATAGGTGACTATTTTAAGGAATTGAAAGTGAAATGTGGTCAGTACCAGATTGATCTGATACCGTGCGATATCACCAAGGGCTTTGATCAGATTCTTTTGCCCTACGTCTTGAAACGCCAAAAGGCGTATTAATGTATTCTCCATTCTGGAGACGTTCTACTGAATGTGCATCCTATTTTATTATCTGTTTTTGAGGACTATTGTGCCCTCATGCGGACTCTATGTGTTCCCGTTTCCGTACTTCTAAAATAAAATCTTGCTCTATATCTACTTCCTATTTACTGCTTTTCACTCTCATTCTTCAGCTCTATGTCTCAATTTTACTCTCTTCCCAACATACCCATTACCGAGTGGTCAGTCTCCGATCGCCCGCGTGAAAAGTATCTGGCACATGGCTCTTTGCATATCGGGGATGCCGAATTGCTCGCCATACTTTTGCGCACGGGCACGTCGCAAGAGTCAGCCGTGGATTTGGCCAAGAGGTTGCTCGCGGCTAATGACAATAGTTTGAATAAAGTGGCGGATTTGTCTGTCAGTGAGTTGACGAAAATCAAAGGCATAGGCACTGTAAAGGCGGTGACGCTGCACGCTGCGTTTGAATTATCCCGTCGCTTACGCTCGGAAAAAGTGGAGGTTAAACGAAGAATTAGCACCCCTGATGATATAGTCGAATTGATGCAGAGTCGGTTAGCCGATCTGAAGCACGAACAATTCTGGGTGATCTTTGTGAATCAAGGTAGTGGAATCTTGCAAATCGAATGTATTAGCTCTGGAGGAATTACGCGAACAACGGTTGACATACGTCAGATTATGCGGCGCGCTTTGGAATTGGGAGCAACGGGACTTTTCTTGTGCCATAATCATCCATCGGGTAATCTTAAACCTAGTCAAGAGGATATTTCGCTAACGCTACAAATTCAAAAAACGGCACAATATTTTGATATCCGCGTGTGCGACCATGTGATAATATATAAGAATGAAGGTTTCAGCTTCCATGGGGAAGGACTGCTTCACGAATAACGTTCTTTGAAAGATTGAAAATATAAGTGTGACAACCGCTTTTAATAGACAGTCGCATCGCGATTGATAGGACAGGTCATACAGCGTGCACCGCCACCGCCTCGCGGTAGTTCGGAACCAGCAAAGGTGACAACGCATTTG
>JAKSMF010000023.1 GCA_024400775.1 Bacteroidales bacterium
TTCGGCAAAGCCCAAACAAGTTTGGCTTTGCGCTCACTCATTCGTCAGTTCTCGTTTCTCGTCGAATCATTTCAGCGCAAAAAGTCCTAAGTCTCAAGTCCTAAGTCTGTTATGATGATTTTGTTCTCTTTCGAAATTTAAATGAAATAACAATGGAAGAATACGTATTGCGAATGGAAAGTTTGAAATTAAAGCCCCAATACGTTCAGGAATGCCAACGGCAGATAGACGTTTTCCAGTTGTGCCGCTTCAGCGAACCAGGGCGCGACCTGCGCTGCTGTAAAGCCGGTGTTGCCGCAGCCGACGGCCGTAACCAAAAAAGTGCGTTCGGGGTGCTGCCGTGCATGGCGCGTAAACGTATGGACGGCCCGCTTGAGCGCTTCCTCGCCTTCACAAGTGGGAAGCGCGTAACATTGTCCGGTAGGGCCTTCGCTTACGCCAAATTCGGCTCCGAATTTCTGCAATGCGAAGCGGGCCGCCTTCCCGCGATGTTGCCCTCCGACATAGTTGCTGCCGAACACAAATACGTGATTAGAATTGAGCCGCACGATTTTTTGGGGGGGAATACGTCTGGGCTCGAGCTTCCAATCGGGATAAGCGTTGCTGGCATCAAAGATGATACGCCAATCGGATTCTTCCGTGCAAACCGATAACACGATATAGGTCATTACCGTCATCTTGCCAAAGCTGGGCGTGAGTTTCGCGATTCCCAGTTTTTCCTCAATGTCGGGAACCTGGCCGTACATAGTGCTAATATCACTGCTTTTCAGCCAAGTGTTTTGAAGCGGTTCTTTTAGCGACAAACCGTAAAAGATGGTTCCCACGCGGTGAAGCGGCTCGCGCGTTTGCTTTAATTGCAACATATGGTTATCCAATTTGAATCCATAACCTTCAAATTCATTGGCGGTTACGACGTGATATTCGCCGCTGAGTTCCTTCACCTGGCAGATGTCACCGGTAAAGATATCCGCGCCCTGATCGTCTTTGAACGGGGTTTGCACGCCGCAAAAGGCGACAGCGTGCGCATAGCCGCGCGACCGGCAGGGATTTCCGAAGGTGGCCATTACGGCAAATGCATCGTGGTAGGGTTCCCAGATGGGTCTCTTGTCGAAAACGTACATCTTTTGTTCAAAGAAGAAGTAGTCGCCGAATTCCGCCACGTGGAACATCATGTCGTTTACGGCATAGCGCACGTTGATGCACGGCGTGTATCGCTTGTCGCCTAAGGCAATGGCTTCGCGGAAACGCGAGCAAAACTCCATCAGATTCGCTTCGGTTACGATTTCGGGAATCTCGTAGTTGTTCGACTCAGCGGCAGTGGGCGTCCAGCACCACTTGCGCACAATCTCGTGGATTTTGTCTGTCAGGAAGATGGTTTCAATCACTCCCGTGTCAGCATCAACATAGTCATCGACAAAACTGGAGAAGTCGTACATCTCATTTTCGTTGGGCTCGTCGGTGTCGCAGATGGCGACCTCCATTTCGCCCTCCAATACGGTCACCCACAGGTAGGGTTTGTAGTCGAAATCCGACGAATCGCTGTCTTTCCATTGCTCGATGCAATCTTTAATCTGGTTGTACAAAGTACGGTAATCTAGTCTTTCCATTTGTTTTCGTTTTTTTTAATTAACTCAACTTTCGCAGGCCGTTTTTTTCTTGCCGTAATGCTGACTTGCGACTTTTACTTACGACTTTTCAAGTCGGAATTGGAAATATGATGGACAATCCATTCATTCTCGTCATTCTCATTGTCCTCGTTTCTCGTTTCTCGTTTCTCGTTTCTCGTTTCTCGTTTCTCGTTTCTCGTTTCTCGTCTCTCGTTTCTCGTTTCTCGTTTCTCGTCTCTCGTTTCTCGTCTCTCGTTTCTCGTCTCTCGTCTCTTGTCTCTCAAGTCTCAAGTCTGTTATAGTTATTTTGTCAACTTGCGAAATTTGAATGATTTGATTATTATATTATATGATGTTTTTTAGTTCTAATGAACCTTTTGCGACTTTTGATTTAAAACCCCGTAAGTTAAAAGGTTTGATAAATGACGAAAAAGATGTCGTTCAGCCGTCGCGCATGCTCGTTAGTCCTCGTTGTATTTGAAAAATGCCAAGCCTCAGGCCGAGTTTTTGGTTTCTCGACCTATTCTTTGAAAATCATTACTTCTCTTTATAATTGTTCCACATTCTTTTAATAACTCCGGCCATCTCTTTACGCAGCCATAGCGGCTCGATTACTTCAAGTTCTTCTCTGTTCCAAAGCAGTTCTTGCTGAAAATCGTAAGTGGGGCGAATCCTCAGCTTGAAAATACTGTAATCGTTGTTGCGTTCAATCTCCTGCTGGGATTCGTGCATCGGCAGGTCGCGCATATAGTTGGCCTGCCCCGCACTGACTTTCAACAATACATTTTCGACTTTGCAATTCTTATCGGCGATGATGCCGAAACACCCTTGAAAGTAATCTTCTGGGATGAAGTCCGACGGATAATCGAAAGTGTGGCTCGACAAACGGGAATTGCGGATTCTGTCCAGACAATAGAGACGGTCTTCCTCCTTAGGCCAGGTGCGTCCCACCATGTACCAACGCTGGTGGAAGAGCTTCACGCAGAGCGGCATCACGTAGTGCTCGCGCGTGTCGGCCCGCCAGTAATTATAGTAGGTGATGTGTATGAAACGATTGGCTTTCATCGCATTGATGATCGGATCCAAATATTCGCGCCCGCTCGGAACCTCTTCCAATAAGATTCGGTCTTTGATGGACTTGCTTTCGGCCAGCGAATTGCTGATAGCGTATGTGCTAAGAAGCCAATTCTCAATGCCGTCGCTCTTCATCTCCTCTTCATTCTCAATAAAGTATTGAAATGGCGCGATCTTCTCACAGTCAATGATCAGCCCGAAAGTATTGAAAATACTCCATTTCCATTTGTGGAATGTCCGTTTTACCAAATCCTCACCTCCGCTCAATTCGACATTTTCCTTCCATTTGCGATTGAGTTCCTCGAAAGTGATTTTTTTTGCCTGCTGAATGGTTTTTACGAGCCATACCAATTTGTTTGTCTGATTTGCTGCCATAGCTTTCGTTTTTTTATTTCAGCTGCAAAATTACAGATAAGGTGTGAAAAATATGGGCACACCCTGAGAAAAATTTTATTTCGTTTCAAAAATTATTACTTATAGTGTTGTAATTAAAGTGCTTATGATTTTGAACTTGTGATTTTGGGAACTTATGAATTTGTGAGATTAATGAATTTGAGAATTGGAAGAGTTATAAAAATGGTAAAAATCCTAAGGATATTTGGATGAAAAATTCTGTCTTTGTGAACAAAATTACTTGGATTTGGCTTTTATTAATAAATGAAATAATGTATAATCCACGAAAATCTTGTAAATTTGCAGCCTAATTTTGAACCTATAAAATTTTAATAATTATGAAAAAGTTTTTTGCATTTTTAGTAATGGCCTGCGCCATTTTCGCCGTTCAGGCCGATGAAATTCCAGGTAATCAGGATTTGAAAAAAGACACACGTATTGTTAATGAGTTTCAGCAAGTTGTGGTTTCTGGAGACTTCAATATCAGAATTGAATACGCCATTTCTCCCAAGGTGGAAGTGGAAGCGGAATCCAATCTTCAGCAGTACATTATTACCGAGGTAAAAGGTAAGACTTTGAACATCTCTGTGGCAAAGAAAACCCGTTTGGCTCCCAACTACCCGATTAACATCACGTTGGCGGCTTCTATGATCAATAAGATTCAATTTACCGGCAACGGTAATGTCACCGCCGACGCACTTCCGTCAGATAAGATGGAACTCACTTTGGCCGGCAAGGGCCTCTGCAAAATCAGCAACCTCAAGACGGGTAGTCTGAAGGTTACCGCTGGCGGCGACTTCACCCTCGACATGATGGACGTTGTCAGCAGCGGCAATGTGAAAATGGCTCTGTCAGACAATGTTAACGGCAGTATTGGTAATTTTACCGCTCCCAAGTTGGAAATCGCATACGCTAGTTTGGAAAACAGCCGTTGGGCAAGCATTCAGGCCGAAAGTCTGAGTCTGAATGTCACCGGCGCCGGCAACATGTCTTTCACCGGTTTCGCAGGTAAAGACGTTACCGCCGTTATGACCAGCACCGGTACCACCAGCATGGCTGGTACTGCTCGCACTGTGAAAGCTACGGTTTCAAATGCCGCAAGCTTCGACGCTTTGGACCTTGCTGCCGAAAAAGCCGAAGCCATCAACAACGGTACTGGCGAAGTCGGCGTTAATGCTACATCTTCCATGGATGTTACCATCACCTCTGCCGGTGACGTGAAATTCAAAGGCGACCTTAAAATCAATTACACCAATACTGGCTCTGGTCAGCTCATTAAGAGAAAATAATGAAGAAACTGTTTTTGGCACTCGCCATCATCGTGTGCGGTCTTGCTGTTTCGGCGCAGGACCGCACCGATAGTTTACACGTGGCGCATTACGATATCCACCTCAATATCACCGACTTCTCCACTCACCGCATATTCGGCTATACCGATTTGCAGGTGGTTTCCAAAGTTGACGGGCTGTCGCATGTGAATCTGGATTTTCAGCATCTGAATGTCGATTCCGTGTTTGTGGGCGGCATTGCAACAACAGATTATTCCCATGAGGGAAATCTTCTACACATCAATTTGCCCGCGCCGGCTTGCAATAACGGTGACGAGGTCGCTGTTCGCGTTTGTTATTCCGGCGTGCCAGGAACAGACTCCTATTTCGGCGGTTTCTATTTTTCGGGAGAATATTGCTATAATCTGGGCGTTGCCTTCCGCGACCTGCCGCACAATTTCGGGCGCGTGTGGTATCCCTGCCTTGATTTCTTTACCGATAAATCAACCTATACTTTTCATATTGAAACGGAAGCGGGCAAGCGCGCCATTTGCGGCGGGTATTTGCAGGACAGCGTCGCAACGGACAGCAATACAGTGATTTGGAATTGGATTCTGGAAGAACCGGTTTGCACTTATCTTACTTCCGTCGCCGTCGGCAACTATATGCACTATGCCGACACGGTTCAGGGAATGGATCGTGTCGTTCCCATCGACATCTACACCCGTCCTTCCGACTTCAATAAGGTGCCCGCGACTTTTGCCCACTTGAAGGATGTTTTTCATATCTATGAATCTCGTTTCGGCGCATATCCTTGGTGCAGAGTTGGTTATGTCGGTGTGGCATTCAATGGCGGCGCCATGGAGCACGTGGCCAACATCGCTTATCCCAACTTTGCCATCAATGGCAATGCGACTTACGAATCGCTGTATGCACATGAGTTTTCGCACATGTGGTTCGGCGATTTGGTGACTTGTAATCGTGCCGAGGAGATGTGGCTTAACGAAGGTTTCGCCCGCTACAATGAGGCCTTGGCCGACGAAGTACTCTATCCGAGTGAGGATCCGATGAGCGATGGTTATCGCACCAACATCCGCGACCTGCATCGCGGAGTTTTGCGCAACGCTCATTTGGACGATAATGGCTACTGGGCACTCGACTCCATGCCGCAGGAAGTTACTTACGGAACAACGACCTACGACAAGGGTGGCCTGATGGTTCACACGCTGCGTAAATATATGGGCGACAGCACTTTCTTTGCAGCTATCCAAAATATGCTGACCACCTACGCCTATCAGAATATTTCCACCATGCAGCTTTTCGACCTGTTGTCGCAGCAGACTGGAACCAACATGCACGATTTCCGTGAGGCGTGGATTTCGCAGCCTGGCTTCCTGCATTTTGCTGTCGATTCCATTCGTCCGACGGCCAACGCTGGTGAATATCGCTTTTTTGTGCGTCAACGGTTGAGTCATGCGCGCCGTTTCGGTAATTCCAATCGTATTGACATTACTTTCTTTTCGGCTGAAAATCAACAATATACGCTGCGTCAGTTTGCATTTTCCGGTGAATATGGGGAAGGCACGGTTCAGCTGCCGTGGATTCCGGTGGCCGCCGTGGTCGATATGGATGAGGCCATGGGCGATGCCGTCATTGATTATGGCTTTAACTTAACGACCCCCGGTACGAAAAACGCCGCTTCCGCTAACTTCAAGCTGTTGGTGAATGCTATCAGCGAGCCGACCTATTTCCGTATTGAAGACAATCTGGTGGCGGCAGACTCGCTTTCTGGCGATAACGAGCATCTTCTTGCCGTCTCAACCGACCACTACTGGCGTGTGCTTTGCGTGCCGTCCGGTACGCTTGATGGCGGTTTGCGTTTTGCCTTCAAGGCCGGAGACGCCGATGCCGTAGATTACAACTTCCTTCACGGACATACAATCAATGAAGTTTGTCTTGTCTATCGTCCCGACTGCTCTGCTCCCTGGCAGCCTGTCGCGGCAAACAGAGGCGGCACAATGGCTTCCGGTTATTTTACGGTGGAAGGCCCAATTCTTTCCGGTGAGTATGCGCTCGCTCTTAGCGACGGAAATACCGGTGTGGAAGAGCTTCAGTCGAATTCCGACATTATCATCTATCCGAATCCCACCGAGGAACAATTGCATATCGTTATCCCTGATTTTCAGAAAGATATCGATTATCATTGCCGTATTTATGATTCCAATGGAAAATCTGTTCTCCAAAAGAGACTTGATTTTAATAATGTATTGTATATCAATTCTTTGCATTCTGGTATCTATATTATTGCCATTTTTTCAGAAGGAAAAATCATCGTTACACAAAAATTCATCAAAAAGTAATGAAGATTGCGGTAAACACGCGTTTGTTGTTAAAGGATAAACTCGAAGGCATCGGGATGTTTTCGTACGAGTCGCTGCGGCGCATCGTGAAGGCGCATCCCGAACATACCTTTTACTTCATTTTTGATCGGAATTATGATGAACAGTTCATCTTTGCCGATAATGTGAAGCCGGTGATGACGTTTCCGCCGGCGCGCCATCCGTACCTTTGGTACATCTATTTTGAATATTCTGTTCCGTATGTTTTGCGGCAGGTCAAGCCCGACATTTTCCTGTCACCCGATGGCTGGATGTCGCTGCGTACGAACGTTCCACAGGTGGATGTGATTCACGATTTGAATTTCGAACACCATCCCGATTGGCTCAAACCCAAGTATCAGAAATACTGCACTAAATATTTCCCGAAATTTGCCGATAAAGCGGTCCGTCTGGCTACCGTTTCCGAATTTTCAAGGCAGGATTTGCACCAACGCTACGGCGTCCCGGAAGAAAAAATCGATGTCGTCTATAACGGCAGCAGCAGTCGTTTCGTGCCGCTGACGCGTGAACGGCAGCTGGACGTAAAGTCCAAATTTTCACTGTGTTGCGACTATTTCCTTTTTGTAAGTGCCATCCACAAACGGAAGAATCTTGCCAATATGCTGAAAGCGTTTGACGCATTCAAAGGAAGTGCCGACAGCGATATGAAATTTTTAGTGGTCGGAGAAAAAGCCGGGATGCAGGGCGATGTGAGCGAGGTGTATGCCCAAATGAAGTATGCGGATGATGTGCGTTTTCTGGGCCGTCTTTCGTCGCAGGATCTCGCTGACGTGATGGGGGGCGCCACGGCCTTGGTGTATGCTTCTCTGTTTGAGGGCTTTGGCATTCCGATTATCGAGGCGTTTTCCGCAGAAACCGCCGTCATCACCTCCAATGTCACCTCGATGCCCGAAGTCGCCGGAGATGCCGCCGTGCTCGTTGATCCGCTGTCGGTGGAACAACTGACCGATGCGATGAGGCAGGTGGCACTTGACCGCGATTTCCGCTCGCAACTCATCGAAAAAGGGCGCGTCCAGCGTCTGAAATTCAGTTGGGACAAAACGGCGGAATTACTTTGGAATTGCATTGTCACTGCTGCCACAGAAAATCATATTCAACTATAACTATCTATATGTCAGAAATTTTCGTCTATTATCTCTGTGTCGTCAACATCATCTCTTTTATCCTTTTTGGTATTGACAAGCAGCGTGCCATCCACAAGTGTTGGCGCATACCTGAATTCGTGTTGCTGTTGGTCGCTCTCGCCGGCGGGGCCGCGGGGGCGCTAATCGGTATGATTACCTTTCGGCATAAAATCCGCCACGTCAAATTTCTGGTTTTCGTGCCGTCGTTGCTGTTGATACACATCGCTCTCATCGTTGTGAGGATTGTGTGAGGATGGCGTTTAATCGTGCCTGAATGAGTACGAATGGCAGAAAAGCGGAAATCACATCGACCTTTGAACTTAACCTTTATAAACTAATTTTCAATTGGCTGATTTTTTCCTGCAGCCGTGCGAGGAAGGTGGCGCCGTGTGTGCCGTCCATTTGTGCGTGATGGTATTGCAGTGATACCGGCAGTGTGTCTTTCCAGAAACCTTTGCGGTATTTTCCCCACATCACCATCGGATTCACAAATAGTTCCGTGTATTGGTTGATGACGCTGTCGATTTCGGTTTGCACCAGCGTGGATGTTCCGATCACCATATCGTTTTCGAGGAATGAACTCTGGCACTCTTCACTTGCTTTTTTTGTAAGTGACAGATAGTCAGCGTTGAACTTCTGCAAATCCTCAGTAAAATGGATGTCGCAGGAGTTGATGTCACCTTCGCGATTCGGCACGATTACATTGATGGCGAGCGAGTCGTACTGCATGAGGCCGCCTTTTTCGGGGAGCAGGTAGAACTGTTGCATTGTGCTGGCCGCTTGCCCGATGCAATAACACATGAGCATGTTGAGTTTGAGCCCGCTTTTTCGGCTGACTTTTACTAAATGCGTGATATCCATGGTTTTAGTGAGTGTTACCATGGGCATGGGTGATTTCATCCAGAGGCTGAAGGCTTTGGCGCGGGGTGTCGTGGCTGGATCGACAGGGTGTTTCATGAGTTTGAATGTTTGTTAAAAACATTGGCTATTTTTCAAACCAACGTAAGAGTTTCATTTTTAGTTTGTTGTTGTAAGGATGTTCGCGCAACGGCAGGTTGAAGCGTGTCTTCCCGATGAGTACGGTACTGGGGTGCGTGAACTCGCGGAAGCCCCATTCACCGTGGTATGCGCCCATACCCGAATGCCCGGTTCCGTTGAAAGGCACCCCTTTCACCATCAGATGTATGCACACTTCGTTGATGCAGCCGCCGCCATATTGGTGCGTGCGCATCACACGTTTCGCCCATCGTATGTCGTTGGTAAAGAGATACATCGCTAACGGGTGCTCGCGTTCTGCCATCGTGGCCATGAGTCGGTCGATGGTGCTGTCGGGAAAGGTGACGACGGGTAGCAGCGGTGAGAAAAGTTCGTGCTGGACGATGGGCTCGTCGATGCCGACAGGAAAGATGATGGTAGGGGAGTAGCGGCGGTTTTCGCGGTTGCCGAAGCCGCCGTAAATGATGCGGTCGCGGTAAAGTTCGGCTTCGTCGGCGCATTTGTCGTATGCCGATGCCGTAATCAGCTGCGGGTATTCTGGATTCTGTGTGGCGTCATCTCCGATTTGGCGGGTGAACTCTGCTTTGAGCATGGTCATAAACTTTTCGGCAACCTCTTCTGCCACAGCGATTTGGTTGATGTTAATGCAGATTTGCCCGGCGTTGCAGAGCTTGAAAAACGCGATTTTTCGTGCGGCGTCGGCGAGGTCGGCATCTTTGCGCACAACGCACCAGTTGCCGGTTTCGCCGCCCAGTTCAAGGGCGACGGGGGTGAGGTTTTTGGCGGCTTCGGCAAGTACATGCTTTCCGACCGCCGGAGAACCGGCGTAGAAAATCTTGGCGAGGCGCTGCGCCAGACAGGCGTCAGCCACGTCGTGTCCGCCATCAACCAGGGTTACATATTCGGGCGGGAAGGTTTCCGCGATGAAATTTTTCAGCACAGCCGTGCAGGCTGCCGACTTGGAGCTGGCCTTGATAATCACGGTATTGCCTGCGCTGATGCTGGCGGCAAGCACGCCGAGTGTCAGCAGAATCGGGAAGTTGAACGGACTGATGACAAGCGTGACGCCATAAGGCATTTTGTAAACTTTGGTAGTGACGCTTGGAAAGCAGAGCAGCCCGCTGAAGTGGCATTCGGGACGCGCCCAGCGCCTTAGGTGACGGATGATTTCGTTGATTTCAACGATGGTCGGCCCGACGTCGCACAAGAAACCCTCGAAAGCGCTTCGCCCGAGGTCGGAGTGCAGCGCGTCGGTAAACTCCTGCCCGTGCGCGATTACAGCGCGCTTCAACTTCTTGAGCTGCTGTATTCTCCATTTTACATCCAATGTCGCGCCGGTGCGGAAAAATGCCCGCTGCCGCGCAACCATCGCCTCAATATCGCTGAAACTATATCCCATGCCCGTTATTTATCCAAAAATCAAATTCAGCGGCAAAGATACGACTTTTCTTGATTTTAGAGGCAGTAGGGTTGCGGGCCTCGGTTGAAAAATCACCCTCACATTCAAGATTGCCGCTGCCCAATTGTTAAATTATTCGGTAATCCAAATTCTTTCGGATTCCGGCTCGATTAAAAATTATTTGATTGATAATGAATTAGTTGCAATTATTTTTCAAATTTTTTTAAATTTTGCTTGTAAAATCGATTTTGTGTGTCTAATGTTAATATGGAAACATACATTTTGATGGTCTGCTAACTAATTGTTTATAAGCAGATTGTAAAAAATATTTTTCGTCAAAAGTTATTGTTGACGACTGGATTTCTCCGAAATCGCCATATAGAGCTGTAAAAAAAGACTGGGGCGTTAAAGTGCCTCCCATTAACCATTTTATTAATTTAACAATTTATTCTATGAAAAAAAGAATTGTACCCGAGATTTACGTCGTAAGTCGGCTTGAGTTGGACAATCTGTACAACGAATGTTTTGCAAATTATCTTGATGATTTGAACGATCCCCAATCACATTCTTTCGAGATGTGGAAACAGAACTATCTCTGTTACTATGATTTTCCGATTCCAGAAAGGGTTGTGCTGGCCACACTCACACACTTCAACAGCCGTTCTTTGCTGGATTGTAGCGAGAGCATTGATTCCACGTTTTTCTATTCGCAGTCGAAAGCCGACAAATTGAATCTGGAAACAGGTTTTATACGCCTGCTATATCAAACTTATCCGCTCAAGTTCCTTTCGATGATGGGGCTTTTGATGGAACTTCTGTCGGCGCATCCGGTTATTTCCAAACTGCTTGGCAACTGCAGAGTGGAATATCTGGAGACTCTTATGCGAAGGATAGCGGAAAGAAATTTCAAAGATTGTGAATGAAGTTTACCTAAAAGGTTACATTCAAAATAGGAACAATATATTGGTTGGAGTAAAGATATGATCAGCCTCGTTCCCATTATTAATTAGTGGGTTTAGAAATTAGGACTTTAGAACTTGTGACTTACGACTAAAGTCATAAGTCACAAGTACCTTTGACCTCAGGTCATCAGTCAGGAGCTCGGAAAATAAATTGTCAACTTTATCATTTCAATAAAGGTGTCAGCTTACTCCTTCTTTTTCTTCCGGATGATGATTCTGTCGCAGGTAGCGAGCACGCCCGGCAGCACGAAGAGAATCAGCATGACGGTGACGAACGCGCCGACGGCAATTGACTTCAAAATGGCGGCGATGGTCGGTTCATCAACCAATACCGTCATGATGGCCGGCACCAAAGTAAGGATGGAGCCAGAGGTGAGTATCGTGTGCGTCGCGCAACGGTAAGTGTCTGTGATTGACTCTTCTATGCTCATGTTGACGCGTTTGTTGCGGTAGTAGTTGGCAAACAGAATGCCGTAGTCGATGGCCGCCCCCATCAGAATGCTTTGCACGATGAGGTAGGCGATGTACAACAGCGAACCGCCGCCCAAACCGCATACCACTACGTTGACAAACACGCCCGACATGACCGTGATGACCAGGATGGCTGACAGCAACAGTGAACGGAAAGTGAGGGCGACAATGAGGAAAATGGCCGCAATGGTGAGCAGTGTGACCAACAGCAACTCTTTGTTGAAGCCGGCTTTCATTTCAGAAAGCATCACCGATTCGCCAATCGTGTAGTAGGGCTTGCCTAACGTTTTTTTGCAAATTCCGTTAAGATGGTCGATGAAGGCGTAGGTTTGCGGTGATTCGGTTTTTAAATTGGTGATAATCATTGCGATAGAATGATTTTTCCCGCGCAGTTGACCTACACCTTCGAGGAGGTTTTTCTTCACTTCGGAAAGTCCTTTTTGCATTGAGGCATCCATCATGCTCGCCAAACTCGGGTCGCTCAGCACGGAATCGGCGAGGAAGGTGACGAGGCCTTCCAGCGTCATCGTCCAGGTGGAATCGTAATCGCTGCCGCTCGCGTGATACATATATAAGAAGTTAAGCAGCGCTGCTGGAATCTCTTCGCCCAGCGATGAAATGTTGTGCGACATCTCCTTGGCAGTGTATCGTTTTTTTCCGGCGAGCATTTCGTCCAAAACGAGCATCGGGTCATTGGGGTCGGGTTTGATGTGGATGACGGGGATTATCGGTTTCTGAGGAACGGCGGGCTGTGCCGGAACAACAACGGGTTGCGGTACAGTGTCTTGTGCGGGTGCCTCTGTGGTGTCGGTGGGCGCTTCGACTACTTCTTCCGTCGGCGTCGGCGTTGTATGCTGTACTACTGCGGGTGTGCTTTGTGCGGCGAGGAGGGCCGCATCCATCGTCTCTTTGAGCGCCAGCAACTGCGTTTTCTGTTCCCCTTTGATCATGCTGCCCAGGCCTTTACGCTGCATGATGTCGTCGGTGAGGAAGTGAACGAACTGTATCGGTGACATGGTGCCGCCGCCGCGTTTGGCGAGTTTATAGACCATCTTGGCTTGGCCGGCCTCCATCGTCAGGTAGGCAGCCATCTCAGCTGAGGTCATCGGCGTGTTGAGCAGCGTCGTGTTGGTGTATGGCGATTGCTGCTGAGTGGAGTTGGCGTGGGAAGACGTTTCTGTTGCGGTCTTGGACTGTGTCGGCATTTTAGAGGATGCAGATGCGCTGTTTGTTTTAGATGTTGCAGCAACAGTGGTGCTTGTGACGGTATTCGTGGTTGATGGCGTGCTTGATGTGTTTTGCGTGGTTGCTTTCGCTGGCGCGGTTTTATCGTCTTCTTCGACAGTGTTCTGCGGATTGCGAATCTCATCCAGCATTGCAATCTGCGCCTTCATTTCATCGTCTAACTGCTGTCCAATGAGCGAGTTGGGATCGTTGGCTTGTGCGATAATGAAATCGGCCATTTCATTGAAGTCCATCGTCAGCTCTTTGTGCCCGTTGTGCGCGGCATAATAGACCACCTTGAAAATGTCGTCGGTGAGCATATCCATATTCATGGAAGGTGCGGCTTCGGGTGCCATACTGCCCATCATCGCGCTCATGTCGGTGATGGTTTCCACCATCTGTGGCGCAGTGCACTCGCGATGCAGCAGGGTGGGGTAGGAGATGACCATGTCAACGCCGGCGTCTTTGGAAACGGAATCCAGCAAGGAAAGCATTTTGCCTTCATCGGCGTTATCATACACCAAAACCACCGGGTTCTTTTTCGGAAAATATTGTTCGATCTTGGATTCAGTTGCGTTATAAAAGATGATATCCGTTTGGTTATGAAGAATATAAGAACCGACGAAGATGCCTACGAACAAAAGCGTGAGCGGAATTCTGAAGCGTGTGGTGAAATTCGCTAGTTTGTCGGTCGGAATCGGCAGCACCTTTTTGGCTGATTTGTAGATGCCTTTTTCAAACATCAGAATAAGGGCGGGAAGAACGGTGAAGTTACAAATCAAACTGCACAAAACACCTTTGGAAAGCACGATGCCGAGGTCCATGCCGATTTTCAGCTTCATGAAAATCAGCACGATCAGCCCGACGATGGTTGTCAATGCGCTGCTGATGATGGGCGATGAGGCGCGGCGGAGCGCTCTGCGCATGGCCTCAAGACTGTCGTCGGTTTGTGCACGGTCTTGTCGGAAATGGTTGAGCAGAATGATGGAGTAGTCCATCGACAGCACCAATTGCAAGACCGCTACGATGGAGTTGGTGGTGACGGAGACGCTGGGTAACAACGCGTTAGTTCCGACATTGAGTAAAACGGCGATGCCGGTGGAGGTAAGGAACAGCACGGGTTCCAGCCAGGAGCGGCACATGGAAAATAGGATGACGAGCAGCAGCAAAACGGCCCCAATCAGCATCGGACCACCGGCGGCGGCACCGTCCTGGCTGGTTTCAACAGCTTCCGCATTGGAAAATTGGTCGGAAATGTCTTCCCCCAATGCTACTTGGTCCACAGAATTGGATACGCCTAACTCAAAAAGTGTGTGCGTCCCGTTTTCTTGCGTGATGACGCTGTTAACTTCTTTAATGTCACGCAGTTTAGCTTTGATATCGGTTTTTTGTTCTTCGGTGAGTTCGTTGAACATAACGCGGATACCGCCGCCGTTATTTTCAGCCAAATCCCCAAATTCATCGGTCATTATCTCGAGCCCTGCCCGCATTTTTGAGTTGTCGGGGAGGTATTTCGACATGTCGGTATTGACATTGACGTGGAACAGTAGCACGGAACACACTGCTGCGAGCGCAAGCGTGATGCCGAGAAACCAGTGTCTATATTTTATTAAGATGTTATTCATTAAATAGTTACGTTCTTTTTGGCCAAATTTGCATCATGCCAAATTAAAGATTGCAAATGTAAGAAATTTTTTGCTTGGCTGAACAATAATTGTGCCAAAGTGTTGCCCGGCCATGATCGGCTCATTCTGTGAATGAAAAAAGTGTGAAATGAAATTCTAAGCCGCCGTCCTGCCGATTGCAGGCTTGGATGGTGCCTTTGTGGAAGGCCACCGCGTTTCGCACGATGGAAAGGCCGAGTCCGGAACCGTCGTTGGCAAGCGAAGTCTGACTTTTAGGACGGTAGAAACGTTCGAAAATATGCTCCAAATCTTCTTCGGCCACACCTGCGCCCGTATCGTAATAGGTGAAATCGCATTGCTGATTTTCAATGGTGCAGCCGATGTTTATCGTCACCTCGTCGCCGGCGTACTTGGAAGTGTTTTCGACCAGGTTCCGCATGAGGGCATAAAGCAGCGGGTAGTTGCCGCGGAACGGCACGCATGAAGGCATCGTGTTGTTAACCACTATTTTATGTTCCGCAAGCGTCTCCTTGAATTCCTCTATCACTTCATCCACAACAATCCGTAAATCGATTTCTTCAATGGAAAACAGTTCCGGCGATTCTTCGATTTTGGTAATCAGGGCGATGTCGCGAATGAGGTCGGAAAGACGGATGGTTTGCAGATATGAGCGTTCCAAAAACAGCTCTCGCTTTTCAGTCGGCATTTGTGGATTGTTGACCAACGTCTCCAAATAGCCACGTACGCTGCTGACCGGTGTGCGCAATTCGTGCGCGATATTAGAGGTCATCTGGTGTTTCAGCGCCCGCTGTTTCTCTTCTTCCTTGGTGGCTGTCTTTCTATCGTAACGATTTGATAATATGATGAATAAAAGAAAAATGATCCCGATGAACAGCAACAGACTGATCCAGAGCGTCCAGTCGGGGCGAAAGTAGTTTTCCATACTTATCTCAAACGGGAGTGCGGTGCGTACGATGATGTTCTCCTTGTCATAGCGTTTGGCAAAGTAAAGATACTTTTGTTCGGTGGTGGCTGAATAACGTATGCTGTAGCCTTCGCCGTAGCTCAAGCTGGCTTGGATTTCCGGGCGTGAGAAGTGGTTCTGCATCTCCTTCGCGGATTCGTAGGAGTCGTAAATGACCGTTCCGTTTGTATGCAAAATCGTGGTCCTTAGATTTTTAGGCAAAAAATCCTGAGGGTTTTCCGACGATTGGTTTTGGGCAATCATGTCGGCATAGACTTCCAGTTTGGATTGCAGCAGGGTGCGTTTGTAGTTCTGTTCTACCTGATATTCGAGCGCTATCATGGCAGCGGAACAACATCCGAAAATCAGGGCGAAAATAAGGATTAGTCGTTTTTTATAAGACATTACAAAGATTCAATGTAATAACCGAAGCCGGCTCTGTTTTTAATAAAATCGCGGTAGTCGTCCAGTTTGTTGCGAATGTGGGCAATGTGAACGTCAACGGTGCGGTCCAACACGTACGGCGCATCTTTCCAAAGTTCCGCAATGACGGCGGTGCGTGAAAAATAGGTGCCGGGGTGCGTGCACAGCAGCACGAGGATGTCGTATTCCTTTCTCGATAGGTCAACCAATTCGCCCTTTAGCGTTACGATGGCGCTTTGTGTATTGACCACCAAATCACCGAATTGCAGCGAAGGACGTTGTGCCTGCGGTGAATTTTCAAATCGTTTGAGCACGGCCTTGATGCGCGCCAGCACCACATTGATGGAAAACGGTTTGAAGATGTAGTCGTCGCCGCCGGTGCTGAAACCGGTCAGCAGGTCGTTTTCTTCCGTCTTGGCCGTCAGAAAAATGATGGGCGTGTTGTTTTGTTGTGTCCGCAGTTGGCGTGCGAACTGGAATCCCGACATGCCCGGCAGCATCACATCCAGCAAAATGAGCGCTGTTTGCGGCGTCATCTGTTTCAATCCCTCCTCCGCCGTAACGACCGCAATCACCGAATAACCCGCATTCTCAATGTTAAATGTCAGAATATCACGTACATCCGCATCGTCTTCTACAATAAGTATCTCTTGCATTCGCTTCTTTTTTAATTGACAAAAATACAATAATAAATGGTTTGATGCGCCTTACGTCGGTTATATTTCGGTTAAAAACAGTTCTCTTTGTTGTAATTCGGTTAAATCTGATTTTGAAACAATTTCGACGGGAAATATGTTGTAATTTTGCACGATTTGAGAATTATTATTGTAGCTAAAATTGAGTTATGAACATACTATTTATCATCATCAACTTTATCGGCGCGCTGGCGGTTTTTTTGTTTGCTATGAAACTGATGAGCGACTCGTTGCAGAAATTGGCGGGTAACGGGATGCGTTCTATTTTGGGCAAAATCACCAACAATCCGGTGCGTGGCATCCTTACGGGTGCGGGCGTTACGGTAGCGGTTCAGTCATCTTCCGCCACCACCGTGATGGTGGTGAGTTTTGTCAATGCCGGACTCTTATCGCTTGCCGGTGCCGTCGCCGTCATCATGGGTGCCAACATCGGAACGACCATCACGGCCTGGATTATCACGCTGTTTGGCCTGGGAGAATCCAGCTCGGCGTTCAGCTTGCCGATGTTGCTGGGAGTCATTTCGTTAGCACTTATCTTTTCTAAAAAGGAGAAGATGCAGGCGGCGGGTAACTTCGTGATGGGTTTGGCTTTGCTTCTGGTGGGAATGGATTTGTTGCAGTCGGCCATGCCGAATTTGGAGGAATATCCGCGTTTTTTGCAGGGAATCGCCACACTTTCTGATTACGGCTTCGCCTCGGTTCTGTTGTTTGTCGTTATCGGCACCGTGCTCACCTGTTTGGTGCAAGCCTCGGCGGCAATGATGGCTATTACGCTGGTGATGTGCTACAAAGGATGGATCGGCTTCGACATGGCGGTGGCACTCGTTATGGGGCAAAACATTGGTACCACCATTACGGCCAACCTTGCGGCAATGGTGGCTAATGCTGCCGGCAAAAAGGCGGCGCGTGCGCACCTGGTGTTCAACGTGGTCGGCGTGATTCTGACGCTTCTCGTCTTTCGCCCTGTGATGAACCTTATCGCCTTCATGACTTCAGGCATCGTCGGCGCTGACCCGTATATCGCCGTCGGTGCCGCCGGCTATGCGCCGGAAGCTATTCCGCTGGCATTGTCTATTTTCCATACTTTCTTTAATGTGGTCAATACCATTATTTTAGCTTGGTTTATCCCGCAAATCATCAAAATCGTCAACTGGATGGTACCGACGAAGGAAAATGAAAGCGATGAAGAGTATCGTTTACTCTACATTCCGGGCAACTGGATGTCAACATCGGAGTTGAACATACAGTCGGCTAAGCAGGAAATAGAACAGTTTTCGAAGCGTGTGCTGCGGATGTACGGTTTCCTGCCGGCACTGCGGACGGCTAAGTCAGAGGAGGAGTTTGATGAGATTTTCGCCCGTGTGAAGAAGTATGAGGAGATAACCGACCGTATGGAGGTGGAAATCGCACAGTACCTGACGCGCATTTCCGCCGGCGGAATTTCGGAAGCCAGTTCTCAACGCGTCAGCGGAATGCTGCGTGTGGTCGATAATTTGGAGAGCATCGGGGATGAAATTTACCAGATTGCCGTCACCCGTAAGAACAAGCGTGCCGACGCCGTCCACTTCTCCGATGAACTGAACAACAACCTCGCACGCATCTCCGAACTCACGCTGACAGCACTACAAGTTATGGACTCCAACTTAAATGGCGAGTATGAAAACGCTGACTTACAGGCGGCTTACGATGCTGAGGATGCATTGAACGCCTACCGCGACCAACTGCGTGCCGCACATCTGGATGCATTGAAAAACAGTACTTACGATTACGCCATCGGTACTGCCTACAGCGGACTGTATGCAAACTACGAAAAACTCGGCGACTACGTAATCAACGTAAGTGAAGCGGCAAAAGGGGAGAAGCGCCCGGATTGATTTTATCTTCCAATAAAATCCGTAATCAACTTAAACAGAGGTTCGTACGTTTCAAAACGAAAGTGCTGCATGTCGTCTTTAGCTTTCGTAATGTTAGGCCATTAAGGTGTTTAAATGAAAATTCGCGTTTCTTTGCGATAGTCGGCGTAGCCCGGCTTGTTCTTCAGTTGGCGACCTTCCATTAACGGAATGCTGATAAATAGGAAAAGGCAGGTCATCGCTACCGGTCCGACAATATACCAAATGCTTGAGGTAAAATGATTTACGGAGATGAACATCACCCAGACACCCCACCACATCATGATTTCGCCCAGGTAGTTGGGGTGACGGCCGTGTTTCCAAAGCCCCACTTTGCAGATTTCGCCTCTGTGCGTTTTCGAAAAGCGGTGTTTTTGCGTGTCAGCCACCAGCTGCAGCAACATGGCACCAATGCTGATGACGAATCCCAGACCCGTGAGCAGGTTGGCTTCGTAGATGTGGTCGATGAGATGCAGTCCCGGCATCATTGCTAAAAAAACTACGATTGTCGGCACCATATTTAATCCGAAGAAGTTGATAATCTGAAAGATAAACGGTTTTTGTTCTGTGCGGTACTTTTTGTAGCGCCAATCTTCCGTATCCAGATTGCGGAAGGTGTAGGCCCAGTTGGCGGTCAGACGGATGCCCCAAAGCCAGACGGCGGTCAGCATCAGGCAGGTGGCAGGATTGGCGGTGCCGATCTGGAAGTACCACAGCGTCATCAGCACGGGCGGTAGCACGCTCCAGTAGGGATCATAAACCGACACGTTTTTGAAAACCAGTCCCCAAAACCATGTGAAGACGGTGGCGATGACATCTGCGATAAAGAGGCGCCATAGCATGTCGGGAACGCAGCCCATCAATGCCTTGTACGTGCCCCAGCCGACGAGTGTCGCCGCAATGTAAATTATTGTAAGAATGATGAAACTTTTTGAACGTGAAGATGTTACTGCTGACATTTTTTTATATTGATAATTGATGATTTATAATGAACTCAACTTCCGCAAGCCGTTTTTGCTTGCAGTAATAGCAACTTGCGACTTTTCAACTTGGGATTGGAGATACGATGGCAAATCCATTCATTCTCGTTTTTCTCGTTTTTCTCGTTTCTCTATCCTAAGTCTGTAATAATTATTTTGTTAACGTGCGAAACTTGCTTTACTTACTTCCAAACCTTTTTGCAAACTCGAAAACCGCAGGTCCGAGGTGGCAGTAGCCGTTGGGATTTTTGTCGAGATAATCTTGATGATACTCTTCCGCTGTATAAAAACACTTCAATGGAAGCAGTTCCACCGCGAGGTTATCTCCGTATGTAATTCTTTGATGCTCAAATATTTCCTTTAGGATAGTAGCGTCATCTTCATTTTTGAAATATACGCCGGTGCGGTAGCGTGTGCCCACGTCTTCGCCCTGTCGGTTCAAACTCAGCGGGTCGATAATCTGGAAGTAGAGTTCGGTCAGTTCTCGCAAAGAAACCACGTCGGGCCGATAAGCCACGTGTACGCATTCGGCGTGGCCGGTTGTGTCGGTATAGACCTCCTTGTAGGTCGGATTTTCGGTGTCGCCGTTGGCAAAGCCGACTTCGGTGCGCGTCACGCCTTTCACCAGTTTGAAGAATTTTTGTGCGCCCCAAAAGCAGCCGGCAGCAAACCAAATCTCATTCTCCGTCGGATAGATTAGTTGTGTCAGTTGCTCCAAGTAGCAACGGTCGATGTCGTCGAAGGTGCCCAGCTCGCGGCTGTCGATGTCCAGCACCGCCACAATGTCGCCGTTTTTGCGCACGGGCACCACGATTTCGCTTTTCGACTCGCTGGAACAGGCGATGTGGCCGGGGAATTGTTCCACATCGGGCACCACCACGGTGCGCTGTTCCGCCCACGCGGTGCCACAAACGCCTTTGCCGTAACCGATGTGCATGCAGGCCAACGGTCCTTGGAACGGACCGAGTATCAGCTCGTTACCGATTGCACGATAAAAGCCGGTCCACCAAAAGCCGAACTCCTGGTGTAGCAGTGCGGTGAGGTTCGCCATTTTCGCAATCTCATCGCTTTCGCCCGCCACCAACGCCGCCGCCGAACGCAGCAACGATTTGAATTTTTCTTCTTTGGTGCTCATTCCTAACTCCTAACTCCTAACTTCTAACTCCTAATTTCTATTGATTAGCCGGTGAAAACGGGCATTTTTTACCGATGCACTGGTTGTTGATTTGACTGCGGCTGCATTTCACCTCCGTTTTTTCGAGTTCGATGCCGAAGTTCTCCTTCACGAAGTCGATGGCGGCGAGGATGGCGCAGTAGGAGTCGCGTTTGCAGCAGCGCGGGCCGCCGTTGTTGGCGATTTTCTCCAATGCTTTGGAAGTCATAAGGTTGGAAAGACGCCACTCGTCAGTCGCGAGGGGCGTGCATTTGGTGATGATGGAGACGAACATGCCGGTGCTGATGGCCGCGCCGCACGCGCCCCAATAACCGCAGGCACCGCCGGGAACCTCTTTGCCACGACTGATCATCTGCAACATCGCCTTCTCGAAATCATCGACCTGCCCGCCGGCGTTTTTGTAGGCCGTCAGCAGTGCCGCACCTACCAGCACGTGGTGTTCCGGACCGTGCCTGTGGCAGAACGGCATTGACATCTCTTTCTCCAAAATCTCAATCGGATTCTTCGAGGTTTCGTTCAAACATAAGGCCAAAATGTCGTCCATGCCCGACGTGTGGCATTCGTTGCATACATAATGCCCTTTTACACAACGTGTTTTACTCATTTCCTGCTTGTGGCAGAGCACGCATTCCATTAAGACGTCTTGCTCCAGATATTCCAAGGGAGCACCGCAAATCAGACATTCGTCGTTGTTCATTTTGTTTTCGTTTTTAAGGTTTTGTTCTTTGTTTTGTTGTGCGCATCCACTGATTGAGATTAGCAGAATCGCAGTCAACATTAAGGTGATTTTTCGCATTTTTTTATCTTTTTTTGTTCTTTTTATTCTCCGATTCGAATCATATTTCGGTCTTCTTCCTGCTGTTTTTTGCCCGCCTGCGGTTTAAATGAGTTGATGTTGAATGTCACACCTAACCAAAACATCCGACTGCGGTTTTTACTTGTGTTGCCGAGCGAGTAAATCGTATTGTCGGCGTAAGTGTCCCAGCGTCGGGTATTGCAACCGTCGGTCAGCAGCCCTGCAACCGTTATGCGGTTTTTCCAAAACGTCTGTTTTATGCCAATATTACAATAATGGATGGTTTTGGTGGTGAATTGTGCAAAATATTGTGGTGTGACAATAAAGTACTGCAGTTGGAGGTTCATTCCACGTATGGGCTTGAAAGTGAGTGAGATGTTGCTGTTGTTGGTCCAGCCGTGGTTGAGGATTTCCATCCCCTTGTATTCTCCGACGGAGTGCGAATAGTAGGTGTTGGTGGCGATGTCGATGTCCAT
>JAKSMF010000024.1 GCA_024400775.1 Bacteroidales bacterium
AACAATAGCGGAGCTGAGACTTCAGAAGGATGGAGAATTAAGATTGACGGTGAAGAAGTGGCCTTCGATGCTGATCAAGTGTTCTATTATGGTCAGGATATCAAGGCTTGGTATTATGCATCCAACGCTTGTGGCGAAGTGGCTTCCGATACGCTTGTCCTCGTCATCAAGCAACAGCCGTATGCTGAAGATATCACGGCATTGGAAGGCGCGGTTTGCGCTGGCCAGCCGCTGACAATCGTCCCGCCGGTAACCCACGAATTCGGTGGCGACATCGTTCAAGGTTGGGAATATACCAGAGCTTACGGTTCTTCATTCTACACAGCCTTGCCGTCTGATACAATCATCGATTACGGTATGAATGGCGTATTTGTACGTTACTACATCACCAACGAGTGTTCTACTGACGTCTATCACACCAACAGTGTACAAATTTTTGTGAATGATGTTCCGACCGTGGGTGCTATCGTTTCCAACGGTTCTACCTATTGCTCTGGCGCTGCATTCGACGTCGCTGAACCCGAACATCTTTCAGATAATGGCTCTGCTGTCACTGGCTCCGGTTGGTATTTGAGCGCAGACAGCGCATTCGCATCTTCACGCGATCTGACGGAAGTTGATGTCACCAACGGTATTGATGCCGACCTTTGGTATGGTCAGTGGTTGCGTTATGCTGATACCAATGCTTGTGGTGTCGGCTACAGCAACGCAGTCCAAATCGCTGTCTATCCGGCATTCCATCTGACCGTTAGTCCGGCTGAAGATACGGCCTGCTTCGGTCCGATCTATACCTTTGAAGCTAGTAGCGATATTGATGGCGCAACGTACGCATGGACTGGTGACGGTCTGCTTGCTACAACGGGTGCTTCAGTGAATGCTGATCCTTCTGCTCCTGGCTTGCAGGTTTATACGGTGGTCGCGCGTGAAACCGAACACGGCTGTACTGCCACGGCTCAGGCAACGGTTATGTTGAATCTGATTTCAAAGGATACCTCCGTCCATATCTGCGCTTCAGATTTGAATTATGTATTCGATGAAGTCGAATATCCTGACCAAGTCTGCACGCAGGCTGGCTATTACAGCTATGTTTATACGACTGCCGATGGTTGCGATAGCGTGGTTAACCTCCACCTCACCGTGACCAAACCGATTGAACGTAATACCAGACTCCACTACTGCAACTATAGTCCTGCTTACGTATGGCCTGTGACGGGTGAAGTCCTCGGCGGCCCCTCTGTAAAGGATACCGTAATTGAACGTCAGTATGTGATTCCTTGTGAGAATGCCATCAGTGATATTGACGGACACCATTGCGACAGCATCGTCTATAAACTTGAGTTCGAAATTTCTAACGAACCTTATCTGGATATCCCGGTCACCGACATTACATTGCCGGTAGGTCAGGAGGCGACAGCTGAATTCAATGTTCGTAAAGATTGCGACTTCCCGACGGTAAAGATGGCCGTTGCTTATAATCTGTATAGAAATGACACTTTGGTTGATGTCGTTTCAGACTATGGTAACATGGATATCCAAACTTACGCTCCGATGGTTGACCAGTACTTTGGCAGTAATGTGATAATCGGTACCGGCGAGGTCCCGGGCAGCACCTACTCAATGTACAATTATGATTACGACTACTTCTATGCTGACTACTTCTGCACCGTGGATAACCATGTGACAGCTACGTGGAATGAACCTGGCGAATACAGACTTGAACTCGTGGTTGTACGTAAAGCCACGGATAGAGGTATGGATTATGCCTATACGGATGACAACAACCGGGTAATGGGCGGTGGCGGCTCTTGGCCTACCGATTCCATCTTCTCGGATACGGTCACCATCTTCTTCCATGTCGGTGCTGTTGACACTATGCCGGTTCAGGAACTGACCTTCTGCGAAAGCGAACTTCCGCAATATCTCTATGATGTCCAATTGACAGAAACCGGATATTACGAAGCATTCGTCGGTGAAAATGGTAACTTCCAACTCTATCCGGCCAACGTCACCATCAACCCGACACTCTATGACACGGTCAGCGTTGTGATGAACAGAAACTGCTCGCAGACCTACGCTTGGAACGGTACCACTTACAGTACGAGCGGCACATTCGATTACACTACCACCTCTGCTGTTACCGGTTGCGATAGCATCGTTACTTTGGAAATGGTATTTGTAAACGATGGCTATACCATCTTTACTGAAAATGTTACTTCTTGCGGTTCCTATACCTGGACTCAGGACGGTAACACCTACGATGTGTCCGGCACGTATGACGACACCACCACCTTCAACGATTGTGAGGCTATTTACAGAATCAACCTGACTGTAAACGAACCTTACGACACGACGATCAACGTGGTGGTCGCTGAAACACAGTTGCCGTACGTTTATGATGCCAACAACACCTTCGATGCCGCTGGCGCGTATGACGTTGTTTACACTCGCATCAATGGTTGCGATAGCGTTCTCCACGTCAACCTGACTGTCTCTAATTCAGGTTTCGATTTCGATACTACGCAGTTCGCGGAAGAACTCGGTGATACGAGTATGTTCGATGTGACTTTGATCGGTGGCGAACTCTCAAATCGCAAGGTCGCTATCGACTACGAAATCACGCGTAACGGAGAAATCATCGATAACATTGCAGACTACGGTACTGTGAACTTCGCTACCGAATATGCCGATATCCACCAGTTCGTGGGTCGTGACCTCATTAATGGTGTGGGCAGTATCCCGGCCAGCACCTTCCGCATCATCTATTACCAATATACTTATTGGTACCTCGACTTCCTGAATCAGGCCGCCAGCCGTTTGACGGCTCAGTGGAATGTCCCGGGTGAGTACAAGATTAAGTTCTATCTCCGTGAACGTGAAGGCGGTGAGGATTATGCTCTGACCTACAACGGCGGTGCCGGTCTCGTCGGTGGTGGCGGCTCTACCACCTTAGTCGGTGACTTGGCTGTCGATTCCGTGGTTATGCGCTATGAAACCAATCCGGTATTCATGGATGAGAATTTCGTTGTCTGCTCCGATGAACTCCCGTTCTACTATCGTGGAGAAGAATTTACCGAAGCTACTAACGAACCGCTGACTATCGAATTTGGTGATGAATATCATATCTATGACACTGTTGTTACCCTTACGCTGACTGTTAATCCTGCATACCATATCTATGATACGGCCTACATCTGCGCTCAAGATTCGTATGCCGATGCTAACTTCGATTTGACTGCGGATGACATTGCCTTGACTGCCGCTGGTAGCGACATGGCTGTCTTCACACTCAATGGTACAACCATGACTGGTTGCGACAGCACCGTTACACTGACGTTGTTCATCAGCCCGCTGCCAAATGTCCAGGCAGCAACACGCACTCCGAATGTGTGCGAAGGTACTGAAATCGAACTCTCCGTTGTGGGTGCTGACAGCTACGAATGGAGCGATGTCTCCTTGGCTGGCACTACACCTTCATACATTGTGAATGAAGGCGTTACCTTGAGCGTTACCGGTACCAACACCTATGTGGTTGGCAATGGCGATCTGCTCTCATGCTCCGCTACTGATTCAGTCGTGCTGAACGTGATGCCGCTCGGCCGTACTGATGAATATACCGGCGTGGTATGCCAGGGTGAACCTTACATTGACAGCATCTTCTATGTCGAAGCTGCTAAGACAGCTGTCACCGGCATCGTTGACACTACTGTAGAAGTCAGCCGTTCTGACTGTGGCATCATTTTAGCACATTTGATGTTGACTGTACATCCGGCATACAATGAAGTCAATGGTTATCGTGAATTTACCGATGAGGTTTGCGAAGGTTACGATTATGACAACTATGGCTTCAGCGTCAGTGCCGACAGCATTGAGGCATTGCGTTACGCAGCTGCCACCTTCGTCAACGACGATATCGTACTCTACAACATCGCTGAAACCAGCTTCGGTTGCGACAGCATTACGAAGCTGACACTCCACATTAACCGCGCGGTCTCCTCTGATACGACAATCCATTTCTGTACGCCCGAAAGCTGGCCGTATCTGTATCAGGAAAATGGTCAGTCCTTCGAACTGACAGCTGTTGAAACCGTGGTCGTACGCTATGCTCAGGAAGCTACCGGATGCGACAGCCTCCGTTATGTGACGGTCGTATTTGACCCGATGCCGACGTTCGCTGTTAGCGGTACGGAAGTTTGCGCCAATATGACCGAAACCGAATTGTCACTGAACATCGAAGGCGCCGACAGCATCCGCTGGACGCTTGATGGCTCTGTAATCGGTACGGATAACGTCCAGACCATTGATGCTGACGACTTCACCAACACATTGACGGTGAGCGTCTATGCCGGTGCCTGCGTTAACACTCAGACGGTAGCTATCACTACGATTGAAAATCCGATGGTGACGATTGATACCGCCATCTGTCAGAACGCTACCTACGTGGCTCCTAACGGTACCAGCTACAATGTCGCTGACACCTACGAATGGTTTGAAGCTTCCACTGATGGTTGTGACATCCACTACATCCTGAATCTGACGGTGAATCCGACCTACACGACTTCTGAAGAGCTGACGATTCGCGCTGCCGAACTTCCGTACATCTGGAACGGTTTGGTATTCGATGGCGTTGGCACCCAGACTGCTTACCTGACTACGGTGAACGGTTGCGACAGCGTGGTGACACTTACGCTGAATGTAACCGATACTTTGGGCGGTGCTCCGTTCCTTACCACGGAAAGAGTTGATGACAACAGCTTTATCTTGAAGGCATTCGCCAATACGATGGATCCGTCAAGCAAGGCCTCTATCAACTACACGCTCTATAAACTCGATCCTGTAACGAACCAGAATGTTGTCGTTGGCGGTATCGCTACTACATGCGGTGGCCTGTTGAACATCTCAACGGCTTGCAACGGCACATACTACGGTCGTACTCAGGTGAATGGCGTCGGCAATGTCCCGGCTACAACTCTCGCCTTCGGTACCAGCGTTTACGATTACCTCTATTTCTACTTCCTGAATGGTCGTGAAAACAGAGTGACCTACGACTTCGAAGAACCGGGTACTTATACGATTGTTTTCGAGTTGATGGAAGAAACCGACGGTATTGACCAGGCATACGTTTATACCGAAAATGGTCTGACTCGTCGCTTCGGTGGTAGAAACAGTATTGAAGGCGCTACGGCACTCGCCATGTGCTCATACACATTTACTGTTGAAACTTCTGAAGATGAGTATATCAGCAGTCTGCCGACACTCGAACTTTCTGACAATGACATTACGGAAGCATCGTCATCGGTAACTTTGACGTGCAACGCCAATGATTATCCGTCAGATAGAAAGGTCGCAGTAAGATACACCATCTATCGTGACGGCCAGCTGTTGAGCAACGTCGTCAATGCGGCCAACATCCGAATGAGCACCTACCTCCAGTTGACGGGCAACAATGTCGGTAGTGCGGTAACGGCTAACACGGGCTTCATCCCGGGTAACACCTTCAGACCGTCACCTTCATATCCGTACAACTATTTCTACATGAACTTCCTCGGTAATACTACCAATACCATCACCGCTGATTGGAGACAGATGGGCAACTATAGCATTGTCTTCGACTTGGTGGAGATGGAAGGCGGTAGCGACCTGGCTCTGATGTGGAACGGTACTGATCGTATCGGTGGTAAGAACGCGGTCGCAACTTCTACCATCTTGGCAACCACGACGCTGAATTACGAAGTCGGTAGTGTCGCTGCTCCGATGGGCATCGACGAAACCGCTGCCGGCGAAAATGAACTTGCTATCTATCCGAACCCGGCGAATGCTAAAGTCCAGTGCTCCTTGCCGAACGCACAGCTGGATGGCGACATCACGGTAACCGATATGAATGGCAAGGTGGTGAAACGCATTGCTGCCGAAGAGGTGGTCAACGGCGTGGTAACCTTCAATGTCAGCACATGGTCGGCCGGTGTCTATTTCGTGAACGTCCGCGACAATGATACCGTCATCACTAAGAAATTGGTGGTAACGAAGTAACGACTGCGACACATCGCAAATATCCAACAAAGGGGTGGCTTTCCGGTCATCCCTTTTTTTATTAGGGCGGCTTTCGGGCTTCCCGCTTTACTCATGTTAGTGAACAGTGCGAAGTGAGAAGTGAACAGTGTTCGCTACAATCCCGGCCGCTAAACGGCGTATCTCCCGATAATAATGGCAATTATAGAGCTGAAAGCTGAAAGCTGAGAGCTGAAAGTTGAGAGCTGAGAGTTGAGGCTGGAACCATTGTTCTTCTTCGACCTCAGTCCTTTGACACACCAAAAATATTTTGGTCTATAGGTCAATTTTCACCTTTCGATTTTCAATTAAAAAAATCTCTCGGATTTTTACTGTTCAACGCGCGCCACACGGATATCCAATTCTTCCTTTTTGCTCTCGGAAACGTAAAACGGATTCTTGACATTCTTGAGATAGACTTCAAAACCTTGAATCTTGTGGATCTCTTTCAGGTTGATAATCTGGTTTTTGTTGATGAGCATGAAGTCGCCGGAGAGCTGCTCCAGAATGGAATCGAAGTTACTGTAAACAGAGTCGGTGATGGACGAATCGGTGTAGTGGATGACTTTGATGCGCGCGTTGCCGTTGTCGCCCATCTCCAGCGACTGCGGTACAATATATGCAATGTGGTCGCATTTGACTTTCAGCGTGCCGATGTTGAGCAGTTGCTTGCCGACGGGGGAGGAGGTGGGTGTGAGTGTGAGTTCCTTCTTCATCAGTTCGCTCTCCAGTTGTACAATTTTCTTCATCAGCCGCTCGCGCTCCTCGGCGATGGCATTCAACTCCTGCTCCAGACGTGTGTTTTCTCGCTCCAATGATGTGCGCGTGGGTAAACTCTTCCAATGGAAAATTTTTTTCAGAATCCAATAAAAAATAAGACATACCAAGACCAGTGTGCCACCGGCAAAGATGATGCGTAACGCGGGAATGACGAAATAGTTGAATATGTTCTCCATAAATGCGAATAACAAAATGCACATAGTTGATTTTTGGTTGCAAAAATAACGCTTTGCGTGCAATCAGAGCGCAATATTGGTTACAAAAAATAGTGTTTTCGTTGCAAAATTTCTCTGATTTGTAGCAATGAAAAAGTTAAGCCTCCCCTTTACACTACTTTTGCCGCAGTTATTAACCCTAAAAATCATTTATTATGAAAGTAAGAAAAAGCTATTTTTTGTTGTTCGTTGTGGCAGTTGCATTGCTGACAACCTCGTGTCGCAAAGGTTGCATTGTCCCTTTCGCCGACAATTACGATCCGAAGGCCAAGGATTCGGATGGCAGCTGCATCTATTCCGCCGACCACGTTATCTATTTTGACTATGACGTGTCGCGGGCATTGTTGAATCATGGTATAGAGGTGATTGTTGTGAAAACACAGAATACAGCGCATTACGTCGTGCACAACGTAACCGACTGGGCTCCCGAAGCCGATGTCAACAACCCTCGTTGCATTGTGCTGAAAGAAACATTGATGCGTCAGCCCACAAAAAGCGATTATGTGACGATAACCGATGTTCAGGGACACATTTTGTGGGATTTCAGCATTAAATTTTCTGCTGGTTTCACCGAGACGACCGAGCTGCTGTGGACAGCGGATAAAAGTGTGGCTCAGACGAACTATTAACAGTTAGAAGTTAGGAGTTAGAAGTGACCAGTTGGGGACGGCCAATTGGTCACTTTTAACTAAACACAATATACAAGTGAAAAATATTGTTGCGCGACTGCGAAATCGGATGAGGACAATAATGCTTGATCGCGGCAGTCAGCGCACGGATAAAGCGACGCCGATGGCATAACAGCCCATAATATCCATCCAGAAAAAAGTAGCGCACTTCGCCGTCTGCTGTTTCCACAATAAGATGCGTATGAGGGCGATATACAAGGCGTTCCATATCAATCACGACCTTTCGGATTTGCGCCCAATCGAAATCGGCATCAAACTCGTTCGACTCTCCCACGTGGTCATTCATCGGCGGACGATGCCAGCGTAAACCGTCTTTGTCAATCAACAGCACATCGTTACGATCGTTATAGGCACTATAGAAAAGCAGCACTCCTGCCACAGAAAAAATTACGAAAAGCACTATGCCCAAGGCCAATTTCCCAAAGAAAAAACCGAACAACAAAAATAGTAGCGAGAAAAATCCCATAATGCCAACAAAACCCCAGGCATGCCAGATTGACTTGCTTTTGAAGGCGTAAACAAGAGCTTTTTCTGTGCCCATAATGGAGAATTTAATGTGCAAAAATACACTTTTTTAGCGAACGGTAATCGACCCACAGTAAACTGTTTTAAATGACACTGTGGGGTAGAAAACATATTATTGCTGCCCGTTGAACATTTTTCGAACTATTAATAGCAGAATTATTTCTATTCGTTTAGCGTTTTTTTGTAATGATGTGGCATAAAAGAATTGACTTCTGACAATGACGATTATGGAGAGATGAGAGTTGAGAGTTGAGGACTGAGGGTCGTGGCTTGGACCCATTGTTCTTCTACCTCTGTCCTTCGACACAAAAAATGACTTTCAAATTCCAACTTTCAATTTTCAATTTAAAATCTCTCGGCTCGCGATGCTCACCTCTCAGCTTTTTCGTACTTTTGCCCGCTATTTCAAAAATATCGCTATGCTACATTTTGACAGTGACTATATGGCTGGCGCGCATCCGGAAGTGCTGCGCCGATTAGTGGAAACCAACCTTGAACACACCGTCGGTTACGGTGCGGACTCGTATTGCGAACAGGCGCGACAGCAGATTCGAGAGGTGTGCGCCGCCCCCGATGCATTCGTGCAGTTTTTAGTGGGCGGTACGCAAACCAATGCCACCGTCATTGACGCCTTGCTCCGTCGCCACGAGGGTGTGCTCGCCGCCGATACCGGCCACATCAATGTGCACGAAAGCGGTGCCATCGAGCACAGCGGTCATAAGGTACTTGTGTTGCCACAACATCAGGGGAAAGTGTTTGCAAGTGATGTGGATAGTTATATATCAACATTTTACAAAGATGATACTTACGAGCACATGGTGGCTCCGGGCATGCTGTACATCACTCAGCCGACGGAGTTGGGCACGCTGTACTCGCTGTCGGAGTTAGAGTCGCTGAGCGCTGTCTGCCACAAACATAACATCCCGCTTTACCTTGACGGGGCGCGCTTGGCCTACGCCCTTGCTGCTCCGAATGCGGATTTTACGCTGCCCGACATCGCCCGCCTTTGCGACGTGTTCTATATCGGCGGCACCAAGTGCGGAGCGCTGTTTGGCGAAGCGGTTGTTGCCCCTAATCCGGAGCGGCTGCCGCACTTTTTCCCTTTGGTGAAGCAGCATGGCGCACTCCTCGCGAAAGGCCGTCTGCTGGGCGTGCAGTTCGGCGCGCTTTTTACCGACAATCTGTATGTCCGCATTGCGCAGCATGCCGTCCAACTCGCGTTGCAACTCCGTGCAGCCTTCGACGCTGCCGGCTACCGTTGCGCGATGGAATCCACCACCAACCAGCAGTTCTTTATTCTGCCTAATGATGTGATTGATAGATTGTTCCATTACGCTACCTTTGAGTATTGGGGGGCGCGCGGCGAAACCGAAAGCACCGTGCGTTTCGTCACCAGCTGGGCGACGAAGGAAGATGACATCCGCGAACTCGTTTCCGTGATATAATCAAAAAACTAAGAAAATAAGAAGTTAAGAAGTGAAGCCTACTTTACAAACTTTATAAACTTTACAAACCATTATGCGTTCCCGAAAGATTTTTCTCTTGCTGCTTATCTGCGGAATTACGCTTTTTGCTCATTCCCAGAATGATACGATGACGTTTTTCCGTTGGACGCTCAGTTGTCCCGACCCGAATGACACGGCGTTCATGGCGTCGATGGAGGCGACGGTGCCGGGCTGCATACACACCGACCTGCTGCGTCACGGGCTGATTCCCGATCCGTATTACGCCACCAACGAGCAGCAGCTGCAGTGGGTGGCGGAAACGCAATGTTCCTATACCACAGACTTTTGGCGAAGCGAACTGCCGGCAAAGAAAAATATCGAACTGGTGTTGCAGGGCGTTACCGGCTATGCCGAAATCTTTCTCAACGGGGAGCCGCTCAACCATCAGGACGGTAACAATGTCATGGATAATGCCTACCGTACCTGGCGTTTCTTTTTGGATAAGAAAGTGCGGAATTATAATTTCTTGGAAATCCGCTTCACGCCATCGCAAACCATTATCAATCAGCGTAAGGCACAGGTCCCGTATGCACTTCCCGACGAGCGTGCCTTTTTGCGCATGCCGCCCTATCAGGCCGGTTGGGATTGGGGACCGAAACTTACTACTTACGGAATCACCGGCGGTGCCTACATCATTCATTACCCCATTTTTGATCTGATCAGTCCCTACATTTTCATCGAACCGTTTAACATTGGGCAGGTCAGACGGAGGGATGTATTAGGATGGGTTTATCCAACTGTATGTCGTACAACGGATTGTATTCTTCGTGATGCGAAAAAATCAGGCCATGTCTCGGGGAAAATTCATGTTGATGGATATAAATGGCGGTTAACGCGGGGACGTGGGTTTAACAGCCGTCGAATTAGTGTGAGTGAGGGGGATTTTGATGTTTTTTATGGCGCTTGGATTCCGAACAGCATGCCTCGGAAATCTTCCGAACCGCTGCGTGATCTCAAGATTACCGCGAAAAGCGGTCTGCGGAAACAGACCGAGCGTTTTCGTGTCGGCTATCGCACGGTGGAGTTGCGTCAGACACCCGATTCTATTGGAAAGTCCTTTACTTTTGTCATTAACGGAGAACCGGTTTTTGTGAAGGGTGCCAACTGGATTCCGGCCGACTTCTTCCCGCACAATATGACTGCTGAACGCTATCGGGAACTGTTACAAGCCTGTAAAGATGCAAATATCAATATGATACGTGTTTGGGGAGGGGGACTGTACGAGCCTGACATCTTTTATGATTTGTGTGATGAAATGGGAATTATGGTGTGGCAGGACTTTATGTTTTCCTGCGCGCTTTATCCGGGCGATTCCGCCTTTCTCGCCAATGTGCGGCAGGAAGCGATAGAACAGGTACTGCGTTTGCGCCGTCATCCTTGCATCGTGGTGTGGTGCGGCAACAACGAAGTGAAAAACGGTTGGGAAGATTGGGGGTGGCAGTCGGATTTCGCACCCGAATATCGTGCTGCCATTGATTACGATTTGCACTATCTTTTTGATACATTGTTAAATAATATTGTCTCTTCGTTCTGTCCGGGCACACCGTACGTCGCCACTTCACCGTTGTGGGGTTGGGGACACAAGGAGTGCTGCACTGAGGGCGACTCACACTATTGGGGTGTTTGGTGGGGCGAGCAGCCGTTCGAGGTCTGGTACGACAAAACCGGGCGCTTTATGTCGGAATTCGGTTTCCAGAGTTATCCCGATATGCGCACTATCGAAAGTTTTGCGCCCGTTAACGAACGCTATTTGGGAAGCCCGTCGCTCAACAGTCACCAAAAGCATGCACGCGGCGTTCAGATTATCGACAAAGCGATGGAACAGTATTTCTATCGTCCTGAAAATCTGGAAGATTACGCCTATGTCAGTCAGCTGGTGCAGGCATTTGGCACGGGAATGGCGTTGGAGGAACACCGCCGCCGGATGCCCTATTGTATGGGTACGCTGTTTTGGCAGTTGAACGACTGCTGGCCCGTTGCTTCATGGAGCTGCATCGACTATTATGGTCGGCGTAAGGCACTTTACTACGAAGCTAAACGTCAGTTTGCCCCCGTCATCCTGGCCACCGATACCATGCACGGCAATCGTCTGCCCATTTCCTTGGTGACGGATTATTGCTTTACGCAAAATGCACGCTTAGAGCTGACTTTGCGCGATTTCAGCGGAAATGTGCTGGATGTGCAAATTGTTGATAGCCTTTTAGTTAAAGAGAATAATTCGTGCCAAATCGCCAATTACGACTGGCCGTCAACATTGGATTCGACTTTGAAGACATCAACTTATCTCCAGATGCGCTTGTGGAGTTACGATAGTTGGTTGCTGGCCGAAAAGTGCTATTTCTTTGCCTATCCGGGCCAGCTGAATTTGAAAAGTGATGAGATCACTATCAAAAAAGTAGATAAGAATATTTTGGAAATAAGTTGTCCGACCTTGCAATACGGCGTAGAATTATCTGCAGACCAAGAGGTTACATTTGATGACAATTATTTTGTCTTGGAACCGGGCGAAACGAAGGCAGTGAGCTTTACAACGAAGTCCGCCGAAACCAACATCCGCTTTTCGGTTCGCTCCTTTGGGAGATGATATTCTGATAGTTAGAACATTACGCTGACAAATTCGTCTTCGGTGACATTGCACAAGTAATGTCCGAGGTCGGTGTGGCGCAGGATTTCGCGCACAGCGTCTTCGCGGTAGGGCTGTCCGATGAAGAGTTGTTCGAATTCGGAAATTTCGCCTTGGGAGAAGAAGTCGCCGAAAATCTTCATTTTCATGATGTTGCCTTTGTCGATGGAGAGGTGGGCTTCCACGTTGCCGCCGGCGGCGCTACGAATAATCTTGGCATAGTCAAACTTGGGCGACGTGCCGAAATTCCACTCCCAAGTGCTGTATTTTTCATCGCGCAACTTTTCGATAGCCCGGATGTCTTCGTCGCTAAAGGTGTATGGCTTAGCGTTTTCCGTGTTGCTGCTGACGTGTTCCATGATCACGTCCTTGAGTTCCAGCACCGTCATGGGGCGGGGAAGATGCTCGCTGATGTTGGTGACGCGCTTGCGCACCGACTTGACCGCTTTGTCTTGGAATTTCAGCGGGTTGACTTTGAGGGCAGCGGAGAGGTCGGCCATTTCGGAAGCGAAAAGTAGGGTCCCGTGATGCAGAATCTTCCCGTTATACACGCACTGTGCGTTGCCGGAAAACTTCTGTCCGTTGATGGTGAGGTCGTTGCGGCCCTCGAAACGTGCGGGCACTCCCAACTTATTGAGAACTTGTAAAATGGGTTCGGTAAACGTGCGAAAGTCGCCACTGCCTTTCGCTTCGATAAAGGTGAAGTTCAGATTGCCGAGGTCGTGAAATACAGCACCGCCGCCCGTCATCCTGCGCACCACCTTGACCCCGTTTTCATTTACAAAATCAATGTTGATTTCGGCGGCAGAGTTCTGATATTTGCCAATGATGACGGATTTGTCGTTGCGCCACAACATAAATACGTCTTCGGTAAAGTTCTTCATTACATATTCTTCGACCGCCAGATTGAAGTAGGGGTCAGTGCATGGATTGTAGATACAGAGCATATTATTGGTTCCTTTTGAAAATTTCTAATGGTGCACCGGCGATTCGTCCGATGGTGACGCCGTGTTTACTCATGGTTTTCTGAATATAGTTTTGAAAATGCAGTCCTACCGAGCCCATGATGTGAAGCCGGAATTGGCTGTATTGGTAAATTTTGCTGATTTGTTGGGTGAAAAATTCCTCGAAAGCTTCTTGGATGATGCTTTTGAGCTGAGTGTCGGCATCGGCGTTGGCCGCCATGAATTTGGCGACAGAGGAGAAAAATAGGTTGGGGGAGGGGGTACGGTAAATTTTACGGATGACGTCGGCGCGGTCAACAGCGTGTTCCTGTTCAAAAGCGATTACTGTTTCAGGAAGGAACTCGTTTTTTAAGTAGCTGGTAATGAATTTCTTGCCCAAATGTGTGCCGCTTCCTTCGTCGCCCAGCATCCAACCTAATGATGGCACTTGCTCTACGATGCTGTTGCCGTCGTCCAGACAGACGGCGGCGCCGGTACCGAGAATGGCCACCATGCCCGCTTCGCCGGGAGTGAGCAGGCGGCAGGCACCCGCTAAGTCGCTTTCGACGACGATGTCCCTGGTGTGAAAATGTTGTGACAAACGTTCTTTAACTCGCTCACCGTTTTGCGGATTGCCACAGCCGGCTCCCGAAAAAACAATGCGCTCGACTTCTGAATCCACTGCTTTAGCAAAACGGAATAAAACATTGTCAATCATTTCGTTGCTTGCATAACTGGCATTGATTCCCTGATCGGTGAAATGACGCACATATTTGCCTTGTTCTAAAACGATGCAGTCGCATTTGGTGGCTCCGCTGTCAAAAAAGAGGTCCATAATTATTTTGTTTGAGATGGAATGTTGCTGGCGGTGCGCATGGAAAATTCGCAACCGCAGTATATTTGGTTGTAAAATCCGTTTTCTTTGAGGAGGGCGTTGCGGCGTTCTTGCAACCCGCCTTTACGCCAGTTTCTGTCGCAAAATTCAATGTCGGGGTATTGTGCCGCTGCTTCGAATCCGGCTTGGTTGATTTGTTCAAGATTTTTCCAGCGCGACGAGGCCAGTGTCGTCGTAAACATTTCGAAACCAAGTTCGTGCGCTAATTTCGCAGTTGCATTCAATCGCATCTTGAAACATTGCAAACAGCGTTTCCCGCGTTCGGGTTCCGCTTCCAATCCCCGCATATCGTCGAGCCACGACGCATGGTCGTAATCCCCGTCGATGATTTCAATTCCCAACTTTTGTGCATATTTTGTACATTCGTTTTTCCGAATCAGATATTCCTCTTCCGGAAAAATGTTGGGATTGAAATAAAACAGTGTCGGCTGCCAATCGTTTTGAAGCATCCACTCCAAAATCGCCGCCGAACACGGTGCACAACAACAGTGTAGGAGGAGTTTCATTAGGGTATAAGGTTATGGGGTTATAAGGTTATAGGGGGGGAGAAGTGGAGAAGTGAGGGAGTGTTTTCTGCTTCCTGCTTACTGCTAAAAAAAGGTGGAAAGCGAGAAGCCCCGCCGTCCACCTTTTTTATACGGGATATGTGAAACGATTATTCGTATTCGTAGAAGTAGTGGTCAACCTGGCTGTAGATGTTGGTCAAACCGCCGACGTTGTGGGTGGTTTTGAGTGTGCGGGTTTCCTGAAGCGGGAATTTGCCGTCCAAGCTCGGGAAGGTGACTTCAAGGTCGATAGTGCGTGAGTGGATGACGTCATCTTCGTAGTGATAGGTGGCGACAGCGTTTTTGGAAAGGCCTAAACCAACAATGTCCTCACCGCCGTAAAGCATGTGGTAGAAGGGGTTGAGGTTGTCGCTGTAAGTGTAGGTGTATTCGTAGTTCTTTTGGTCGCTGTCATGTCTTTTCATGCTGATAACGTTTTTGCCGTCGTAAGTGAGCACGTCGGTGTAGGTGTAGATGCCTTTGATCTGTGATTCTTGGGCAATGGCGATCTGTTCGAGTTGGGTTTCAGCCATTTGCGGAGCAACGAGGTTGAATGCGGTCTTGAGCAGTCTGGAGTTGATTCCTTTAGCAAGGGAGGCGTCCATTCTGGTTTCAATTTCGGTAATCAGTTTGCCATCGTGTTTGAAGGTGTATTCGGCTAACAATTCGCCTTCATCTGACAAGGTCATTCTGGTGAGTGCGCTGCCGTCGTATTCGAAATTCATCGCTTCGCCTTCTACAACGATGCTGGTGAGGCGTTTGCCATCATAGAGAAAATTCAGAACGACATTGTCTTCATTATAAGTAACGCTGGAGAGAAGACCTTTATCCCAATTCCAAGTCTGTTCCAGAATTTTGGCGTGACCGTCGCGCTGAGTGTAGATTCTTGAGATTTTGTTTTTCGGTTTGTAAACGCCGTCTTTCTGACAAGAAACGCCAACCATAGCCAATACGCAGACGAAAAGTGCGATTGCGCTCAATCTGATTTTCTTCATAACTTTTTGATTTTAAGTGAATAAAATATTTATAATTAAACTTAATCAAATTTGTACTCTTGACTGCAAAAATACACATTTTTTTTATTTGAAAAAAACTGAAAAAATAAATTCCAATTTATCATTTATTTGTAACTTTGCACTTTCAAAATTTTTGATAAAATGAGCGATATGTTATTGCAAGTTTCCGGTTCTCCGCACGTTCATGGCAGCGAATCCGTGAAGAAAATTATGTGGTCGGTGGTCATCGCGTTGCTGCCGGCATTTTTGGTTTCAGTCTATTATTTCGGCATCCCCGTCATCATCCTGACACTTGTTTCCGTGGGCTGCTGTATGTTGTTTGAGTGGCTGATTCAGAAGTATTTGTTTAAAGGCGAAAGCACCATTTTGGATGGTTCCGCCGTCATTACCGGTATGCTGGTCGCGTTCAACGTGCCGGCCAACCTGCCCATCTGGATTCTGATTATTGGAGACCTGATCGCTATCGGCGTTGCCAAGATGGCTTTCGGCGGCCTGGGGAAAAACCTTTTCAACCCGGCCATCACCGCGCGTATCTTTTTGTTGATCTCCTTCCCTGTGCAGATGACCACTTGGCCCGTTCCTCGTCATTTCCAGGGATTTGCGGATGCCGTCACCGGTCCTACTCCGCTCGGCGTGATTAAAGAAGGCGTGAAAGCCGGCGTCCCCGTTGATTCATTGATGAATACGCCCGTTGCCCTCAGCGACGGCACTTTTGCCAATATGCCCAGCAACCTCGACTATCTGTTTGGCCAGATGGGCGGCAGCTTCGGCGAAGTTTCTGCCATCGCCATTCTGATCGGTGCACTCTATTTGTTGTGGCGCAAGGTCATCTCTTGGCACATCCCGGTTTCATTCATCCTTACCGCCTTCATCTTCGCTGGTATCTTCTGGTTGGCCGACCCGACTCAATACGCCAATCCATTCTTCCACATGGTTACCGGTGGCTTGATGTTGGGCGCCTGCTTCATGGCAACCGATATGGTTACGTCTCCGACTTCAAAATGGGGCATGATCGTATTCGGCTGCGGTTGCGGTCTGATTACCATGATCATCCGTCTCTTCGGCGCATATCCGGAAGGCGTTTCGTTCTCTATTCTGATTATGAACGCGCTTGTCCCGCTGATTGACAAGGCCTTCAAACCGAAACGTTTTGCCAACTAATTAATTAAGAACTTTTTTAGAATATTACCAATCAAGATATGAGTAAAAAACCATCCACCCTCGTAAATATGCTGTTGGCATTGGCGGTCATCGCCGTTGTCGCGGCGGGTGCGCTTGCCGGGGGTTATGTCTTGACCAAAGACGCCATCGACAAGGAGCAACAGAAGAAATCGCAAACGGCTATGGAACAGGTTCTTCCTAAGTTCCAAGGAACGACGGAGGCCGTCTCCGTCCAAGCCCGTCAAGGCGATAAAAACGATGTCACGGTTAATCTGGCATACAACAACGACGGCTCTCTCTTCGGCGCCGCTGTTGAAACCTATACCGACAAAGCCTTTGGCGGCTCATTCACCATCATGGTGGGCTTCGATGCCGAAGGAACCATCATCGGTACGGCCGTTGTGAAGGCCGCTGAAACTCCGGGCTTGGGCGACAAAATCAAGACCGAGAAATTCAATGGCCAGTTTGCGAAAAAGCAGTTGCGTCCGTGGGACGTGGAAGGCGGCCTTTCCGTCACCAAAGACGGGGGGCAGGTAGATGCCATCACAGCTGCAACCATTTCGTCCAGAGCATTTTGCGATGCCGTCAACCGCGCGGCTGAAGCTTATCAGAAAGTCCTTAATCAGAAAGGAGTTGCCCAATGAAAAAACTGAGAATCTTATTTAACGGAATCCTTAAGGAGAACCCCACCTTTGTTTTGGTGCTGGGTATGTGCCCGACGCTGGGCGTCACCACTTCCGCCTTCAACGGCTTTGGCATGGGTGTCGCGACAATGTTCGTTTTGATGCTTTCTAACATGCTGATTTCTTTATTGAAGAACTTTATTCCCGATATGGTCCGCATCCCGGCTTACATCGTCGTGATTGCCACTTTCGTATCCATCGTTGACCTGCTCATCCAAGGCTTTGTCCCCGCGTTGGGCGAAAGTCTCGGCCTGTTCATCCCGTTGATCGTTGTTAACTGCATCGTTTTAGGGCGTGCGGAGGCTTTCGCTTCCAAAAACAGCGTCTTTGATTCTATGCTCGACGGTATCGGCATGGGACTCGGTTTCACGTTGAGTTTGACCGTGATCGGCGCCATCCGCGAAATCTTGGGCAGCGGTTCCATCTTCGGATTTCAGTTCCTCCCCGAAACCTACAACATTCTCATCTTCGTACTGGCTCCGGGTGCATTCTTCGTACTGGGCTTCCTCATGGCACTCATCCGTCATCTCCAGTCCAAATAGTCAACGACTTTCATAACATTATAAAATCAATTTTAGAATCTAACAATATTATATATGGAATACATCTTAATGATTATAGCCTGCGTTTTCGTAAACAACATCGTATTATCGCAGTTCTTGGGTATTTGCCCGTTCTTGGGTGTTTCTAACAAACTCGGCACCGCCCTCGGTATGGGTGTCGCCGTCATCTTCGTTATGACGTTGGCAACGTTGGTGACTTCGTTGGTACACGTGTATGTACTTGTGCCTATGGGAGTTGAATTTTTACAAACGATTGCTTTCATCTTAATTATTGCTGCCTTGGTGCAGATGGTGGAAATCATCCTTAAGAAAACCAGTCCTTCATTGTATCAGGCACTCGGCATCTTTCTGCCGTTGATTACGACGAACTGCGCCGTTTTGGGTGTCGCAATCGGTGTGACGCAGAAATTCGACATTGCCGCCGGTAACTACATTCTTCAAAGTGTGGTTTATACCGCCAGCACCGCGCTCGGTTTCGCCGTCGCTATCTGCATCTTCGCTGGCCTGCGCGAACAACTCGAACTTACCGGTGTTCCGAAAGCGATGAAAGGTGTTCCGATTGCTCTGATTACGGCCGGCATTCTGGCTATGGCCTTTATGGGTTTTGCTAATTTGGTTTAATAAATAACTGAAAATCTTACTGTTATCTGATGATTAAAAAACTTCTCCTGCTCTCTTTATTGTGCGTCTCTTTGATTTCCCTTTTCGCTCAGAAGAGCGTCGTTCCGCTGCCCGTTGACAGTGGTTACAAATATAGTGGCGATTATATTTTTTACGCTTTGCCGCAAACGGCTTTCAAAGTTAATGTCACGGTAACCAAGTCAAATGAGTTCCAGGGTATTTATGGCGATTATGCTAAAAGTCTGCTGGGATTAACCAATGTAATTAGTTCGGATAGAATTACATATTCAGTGCAAAATATTGAACTAGAGACAGCTGAAGTCCCTGACACCACCTGTGTGTATGCTGTTCAATTGTCGTCGAAGCAGCGTAATAGCGATGTCTATTCCAATGTTTTGTTGCAGCGTTCTGCCAACGGAAAGGGGCAGGGGAGCTGCGGATATACTCCGGATGAGTTGCAAATTCCCGATTTCTTCCGCTATTATTCGGATTTGGCCTATATGGAGCAGAACGATAACTATGTTGAAACACAGATAGTTGACGGCGTCGTCCGTCAGGTGCCTGCCGTTCGTACACAGAAGGTGGCTAAGTCGAGCCAGCAGAAGGCTCAGGAAGCCGCTGACCAAATCGGCAAAATTCGCGAAGACCGTTATGCTCTGCTGACGGGTAGTTCCGAAGTGCCATATTCCGCGGAAGCCATTTCTAAAATGGTGGATGAACTTAATACATTGGAACAGAATTATATATCTCTGTTTACAGGCTTTGTTGTGGAAGAAGAGGAGCATTACACGGTCTGGGTGGTTCCCGCTGCTGGCGAGACACAGATTCCGCTGTTCTCCGTTTCGCAGACGGCCGGTTTCAACACGCGTCTTTCGGCCAAGCCCGCCGAGAATTATGTGATGAACCTGCAGCCCGTAAAAGAGGCGTCAGTGCGTTCCTCCTTTGATGTGAAATGGCATTGTTCGCAAGGTCATAAACCCTATGCCGGTTATCGTCTGCGTTTGCCCGCTGCTGCGCAAATTTCTATAAGCCAGGGTGCTACTCCGGTTTTTGACCTTGGTACTCGCTATATTTATCAGTGGGGCACAATTGATATTCTCCCGTTGGGAAAGGATGATTTTGATATTTCTAAAATCGGTTTTATTTATTAAAAAATGAAAAACTCGTTCTTTATTTTTGGCTGTGTGTTGTTAGCTGCCTCTTGTTTGGTGTCCTGTAAAAAGAAGTCGTCGGATGCCCCCAAAACGGTTGAAGAAGTTCGTGCCAAGCCAGAAGAGGTCCCCATGGCCTACGCGAAGGTGGATGGGGACTTGTGCGCATACGATAGCATCAAATTCGTTACCTACGACACCTATTACAAGCATACTTATTGCGATTATATGTGCAAATTGCTGGGATTACAACGTGAGAATCTTCAGGCTAAAATGGATTCCGCTATCGAAGTGCGCGACAACGTCCGAATTTCAGAACTTTCGTCCCAGATGGATACTATGCTGCCGTCGATTGATAAGGCGATAGAATTTTATAAAGCTCAGTCATATAATACGTTGTCAACGAAAAATGATCCCATTGTGGGCTATGAGGCCAAGTGCTACAGCTACACCGACGGCTATATCGAGGAGGCCATTTATTTTGTGTCCAAAGATTGGAAGGTGGGACCGTATGATCCCTATAATTTTTCGATTGTGAAGTAAAAACGAACAAAAACGGGTGCTTTTTTGTTCCTTTTTGTGTCGTAATTACGTTTATTTTGAACTATTTTGTTATTTTTTTAACAAAAGTATTGACAAACGCTCTTTGATGTTGTATTTTTGCAACCGCATTTTTTTGATTGAAGAATAAGAATGAAATTATCACAGTTTAAGTATTTCCTGCCGCAGGAACAGATCGCTCTTCATCCGACAAATTCTCGCGATGAAGCACGTTTGATGGTGTTGAATAGAAAAACGCAAACCATTGAACATAAGGTATTTAAAGATATTTTGGACTATTTTGACGAAGGCGACCTATTCGTTATGAATAATACGAAGGTTTTCCCTTCCGTTTTATTTGGTGAAAAGGAGAAAACGGGTGCTAAAATCCGTGTTTCCTTGCTTCGCGAATTGTATGAAGAGAGCCGTTTGTGGGACGTTTTGGTCGATCCGGCACGTAAAATCCGTATCGGTAATAAGTTGTATTTCGGAGAAAACAATGATTTGGTCGCCGAAGTTATTGATAATACCACTTCTCGCGGACGTACACTGCGTTTCTTGTTCGATGACGACCACGATGCCTTCAAGCAGAAATTGAAGGATTTAGGTTCCATGCCGATTCCGGACGATATTTTACGTTTGCGCGACATTACTCCTGAAGACGAACAAGATTATCAGACCATCTATGCTAAAAACGAGGGCGCTGTCGCTGCTCCAACCGCCGGTTTCCACTTCAGCCGCGAATTGATGAAACGTCTTGAAATCAAGGGCGTTGAATTTGCAGAACTGACTTTGCATGCTGGTTTGGGCAACTTCCGTGACATTGATGTGGAGGATTTGACCAAGCATAAAACGGATTCCGAATCCATGGAGATCACGGAGGCGTGCGCCCAGAAGATCAATGATACGAAGGATGCTGGCCATAAGGTCGTTTCTATCGGTACCACTACGATGAAGGCGTTGGAGTCTTCTACTTATCCGAATGGTCACGTTAAGCCCTATAGCGGTTGGACCAACAAGTTTATCTTCCCGCAGTACAATTTTATGGTGGCTGATGCAATGGTGACGAACTTCCATCAATCGCAAAGCCCGATGCTGATGATGGTGGCTGCTTTTGGCGGTTATGAGTTTGTTATGGAGGCATACAAGCAGGCAGTTGCTGAAAAATACCGCTTCCTCACCTTTGGTGATGCCATGCTGATTATCTAAAAAAGTAGTTTTTAAAATAGAAAAGGAGATATCGGAAACGGTATCTCCTTTTTTTTGTATATAATAAATTGGGTCTTTAGAAAATAAAAAAAACAGCAAGTTAAAAACTAACTCGCTGTTTCTTAATGTTTTGGGCGGCAGGTCGGATTCGAACCGACGACCCACGGAACCACAATCCGGTACTCT
>JAKSMF010000025.1 GCA_024400775.1 Bacteroidales bacterium
TCTCCCTGCCCGAAGAACATCTGCCGAACAAACAGTTTTTGGAGTGGCACAGGGATAAGGTGTTTGAAAAGTAAAAAGAAAACAACTTATGGATTTTGAATTATTAGTAAACGAGTTGAAAAGACTCAATTCGCAAATAGGCTCATACGCTTATTATATTTTTGGGTTAAAATATGCTCAAGAATTAAATGATGTCAATATTGCCCAACTTATTAAATCGGCAGGACTAACGGAAAGCATGTCTAAAGAAATAGGCAAAGCCAAAAAAGTTGCTGAATTAATTCAATCAGGGGAATATGGAATCTATTTTGAAAGTTCTTTAGACGACAATGTAGTGTTCATTAAGAATAAGAAAGAAGATGATGCTCAGTACTCAAAAGAACAAATAGTCCAGATTTTAGCTGATATATATGATTCAGACATAGAAAAGTCTGCAGCTGGGGGAATTTTTATTTTCAAATATGGTAAGTATGTTGTGGATAAATATACCCCAACTGAATTAATGAGAGAAGCTCATTTATTAAATCCTAATGTTAAGGAACGCTATGCGGCAGAATTGAATGGCGCCTTTTTGATGTACCGATATTTTCAGAACAATCCAACTGAATTTAATGTTTCTTGCGGACTTAGTACTCAGAAGATTTCAGAGCTTTTTGCCGCCTATCTCCAAAACGAAGGGAAATCAGAAGCGACAATTGACAGGTATGTAAAGCAAGTCCCCAATAATAGTGAAGTGCAGAATGTTGTACAATCTGTTGCTGGCACAACTGCGTTGTTTGACGTAATGGATGTGGCTAAATTGCTTCAAATCAGTCAAAAAGTTGCAACACAAGATTTTGACAAAAAAGGTGGCAATATGTATTCTGCTGGGATTAATGCTTTTGCACATTTCGTCAGTAATTATTGTCTATTTGTGAAGCATCTATCAAGAGTTAACAAGAAAACAATAGTACAAAGTTCAAATCAGGCAAACAAATATATACTCCAAACCATCTTCTACGGCGCGCCCGGCACAGGAAAAAGTTACAAGGTAAAAAGCGAAAAATTGGCAGGTGTGCCCGAAGAAAACATCTTCCGCACCACCTTCCATCCCGATTACGATTATGCGAGTTTCGTGGGGTGCTACAAGCCAACGAAAAATTTTGTTGTTGAGGAAATTACAGATGAACAAGATTATCTTTCAGAAATTAATAAAATAGAAGCTAATAATAAAAAAATCATTTATAATCGTATAAATCTCGCTTATAATAATCCTACAATTGCGAAAAAGTGTTTGTCACAATTTGATGATAACTCTGCTCGTTATGGAAATACATTAGAAGGTATTGGTTTGGCTGATATTCATAAAGAAAAAGGTATTTATAAAAGTTCCGCCATCACATACTCCTTCATCCCCCAAGTCTTCACCAAAGCCTACATCAAGGCCTGGGAGGAAATGAAACAGGAGAATCCACAGCCCGTTTACCTCGTCATCGAGGAAATCAACCGCGGCAACTGCGCCCAGATTTTCGGAGACTTGTTTCAACTGCTTGACAGAAACGAGAACGGTAATTCGGAATATCCCATAGACATTGACGAGGATTTGAAGAAATACTTGGTTCAGGAACTTGGCGCGGATAGCGAAGGCATCAAAGACGGCAAACTCTGTCTGCCTCCCAACCTCCACCTCCTCGCCACAATGATCACCTCCGACCAGTCGCTCTTCCCGATGGATTCGGCATTCAAGAGAAGATGGGATTGGGAATACGTGGCCATTACCAATGCTGAGAAGAATTGGCAGATTGAGATTGACGACACCACCAAAATTGACTGGTGGACATTCCTGCAAAGCATCAACAAGGTGATCTCCGACCTCACCTCGTCGGAAGACAAACAATTGGGCTATTTCTTTACCAAGCCGGATAAAGACAGCACCACGATTTCCGCCAAACGCTTTGTCAGCAAGGTCATCTTCTACCTTTGGAACGATGTTTTCAAAGATTATGGCTTCGAACCGAAATGCTGTAAGGATGATGCCGAAAAAGAAGTCCTTTATGCCAAATTCTACGCCGAAAACGGGAAAGACATCAATCTGGATGTTTTGAAACGTTTTTTCAAGAAATTGCAAGATGAGAACGGGAATCCGTTGCTGAAAGCTGCCCCGGAAAAGGAGGAAACACCGGAAGCGACTGGTGCGAGTTCAACGGATGGTGAAGAGCTGTAAAAGATAAAAAAACGGAAATGACCATTGAAGAAATGTCGGAGATATTGTCGGTGTCACAACGCACCATAGAACGTGATTTGCAAAAACTTCACGAGGCGAAAAAGATTCATAGGGAAGGCGGTGACAACAGTGGCTTTTGGATAATAGATATATAAAGTTGATGCAATTATGAAAATTCTATTTGAAGACTATTTATATAAAACAGAAGATGTCCAAACCGTCCTCGGCAAATATCTGTTGTCGAAGATGGATACAGATAGGCCAACTCAACTACTACGATATGTGGGATATTTCTTTAATAGTGAGATTGAGAATGCTGATGGCTCGAAAGGCGATTTGGTGTTTATACTTCCTAAGGTTTTGATAGATGTTGATAAAGAGGGAAATGAGACTGTTTTCGGTCTCAACCCGTGCGACATCATACATTTCAATTACGAGGCTTGGAAGAAGGATGAATCAACTGTTGAAAATGGTACACTCACAAAAAAGAAGGTTTACGATTTTATTTACAGTTTTGCCATTTGGATCTACCGTGCCGTAGATATTTATCGTAAAAATCAGAATCGTAATCCGAAAAATGGGCAAGACGATTCGGAAGCGGAAGTGATGACCTCTATTCAGGTGGGACAAAGTGGCAAAAAAGAGGACATCACCTATTTGGATGCGCTGCTTTCATTATTGGACTTTCAGCGCACGCACCAGAATTTCATCACATTCGTGATGAAAATAGCGCATTCCGGTTACCATAAGATTAGTTGGACCAAAACCATCTCCAAAACACAGCCTTTGTTACAAGAAGGCATTCCCATCTATATGAATCCTATCAACAAGAAAAGGGTGGTGAATTTTGATGAGGAATTGTTGATTATCTATTATAGTATCTTGAACTATATGCACGAAGAATATGGATTCCCGTTGGTCAATCAGCCCGGATATGAACTGATTAAAGGAGCCAAATTCAAGGGCTATGTTGAAAAAGGGCAGGGAAAACGTCGTCTGCATCAAATCCGATACAAGTATTTCAGCGATGATGCGCAGCTGCTTTGGAATCTTTGCTATGCGTTTTTTGACCGATCAGACAATGTGAAAGGGCAGGCCAAACGCAAGGATTATCTATTGGTGAACAAGTTCGAAACTGTTTTTGAAGCGATGATTGATGAACTCATCGGAGACAAGGATCTTCCAAAAGAACTTAAAAATCAAGCCGATGACAAACGCATCGATCATATATACTCTTATAAATATTTGCTTGAAAACGAAAAAGATATCACCAAAGCAGGTAAGTCTCATGATATTTATAATATTGCAGATTCCAAGTACTATAAGAAATCAAGCGATTATCAGCATCATGATGTTCCTAAACAATTTACATATGCCAGAAATGTAATTCAATGGCATATGGATTTGCTCAATGATATATTGTATAAGGGTGAAAGAGAAAGTAAAGAAAAACAATATCTGCTAAAGGCAAAACAATATGCTGGCGATATTCCGCTTTATGATGAAGTAACCGAAGGTTTCAATATCATTCCCAATTTCTTTATCAGTTCGTTTGTAGACCAAACGCTGAGTTATGAAGAGAAGGGGTTCAATCGTTCTCAAATGGGGGGCGTACAAATAGGGACTAATGGTAATATTTGTTGGGAACTTGATAAAAACGCTCATGAAAGTTTTATCTTCTGGAATCGTTTGTTTGATAGAAACACCTATTTTACGCTCCACTATAATGTGAATTTTCTCTATATTTTGAAACAATATGCTCAAAATAAAAGTTCTGAAAAATCAGCGTGGAAACAAGAAGTTCGGGAGAAATTCCGACAAGGCATGTTAGAATTTTTGAACCAGGAATTTGATTTTTATCAAGTCGCCATAACCGAAAACGAGATACCTGATTTTGTTGAGAAGCACTACCGCAAAATCATCGGAAAAGTATTTAGTTTTAAAGATGCAAATGGAAACACCGTCTTGCTCTATGCTGAACGGAAAAATCCATTGGAAGATAAACATAGTGATGAATACAATGAGGATTCAGGTACACATATTCTTGCTGACAAACTCATTATTCCAGCCAAAGATAGTGCCATAATTTATAATGTTAAAAAGTTAAATAATCTTGGCGAAGACGCATATCTGGAGTGTGAGACGACGGCTAAATCTTTGTTATATAAATTTAATTATGATGAGGATAATGAGCCTCAATACTATGTCGCCGCCGAACCCGAACCTCTTTACAACAGTTCCATCGACTTTTCAACCCACCTTGACACAGTTTTTCTTATCGGCTGTTACAAGAATCCAGAACATTTAAAATGGATTAAAAACAATCAAAAGTACAATGTCCGTCTTGGCGACCGCCGCGGTGCCGTGAAAGAAAACGATGAGCAGGTGGTGACTGCCCGATTCCTGATTCTTTACGATTTTGAAAAACCATCAGAATATAAAGTCTATCCGCTGGAAAGCAGACAATGGGTTTATAAATTGGAAGATATGAAACAATTGGATTATCCCACTCCTAATGGCGCAAAATATCTGCTATACGGATTGAAAAACGAAGTATCAAAAATAGATATTGATGTCCAGAAAATTCTGAAAGAAAAAAATGTTCAGCAAGGTTCTCCGTTAGAAGGTGCCCCCATCTACCTCACCGGAAAAGAATTGCAAGAATATTGCGTAACCACAAAATAATAACCCTTAATTTCTTCATTACTTAGTTTCTTAATTTTCCTATGTCCCACACCCTAACCCTCACTTGCCCGCATTGCGGACACACGTTTGAAAGAACCTACGGCGTGAATGTCGTGGGGCAGGCCACCCTCTACTGCAAGCGCTGCGGCAAAGCCCGCTATGTCGATTTCAGCCTGGGCTGGGAACCGCTGTCCGACTGCGAATGCGGCGGTCAATTCGACGAAGCGGCTAAAGGCCGCTGCCCGAAATGCGACCATGTTCTATAACCGAATTTCTGTACCGAACGCTGGGCAAACCATCACACAGGACTCAAGGCACAAGGGTCAGGGTCGCCAACTACCCTTGAAGGTGAAAAAAGTGTCTTTTTTGGGAAAGTGTGTACGAAAGTGTGTACAAATTAAAATGACTGCCGTAGAGAAATGCTGATAATTATTTAATTGTCAGCGTTTTGCGTTATACGAAAAGGAGCGGGGAGGGCATAAAAAAAGCACCCTTTTGAGGTGCTTTTTGTTGAAGATGTGAGCGGAAAACGATAACTGAACTTCATAATTTAAGAACTAATTACCAATTAGTTAGCAAATCGAGATTGGGAAGTTGAACGGTGGGTTGAACGCTTTTCACACTAAAATCAAGCAACGTCTATGCGATTTTGTTCGAGCGGCAAAGATACGAACTTTCCCTTAAATACAGAGTGCCTTTTTTATTCGTTGTACGGTCGATTTCCCCACGTCACATAGTTTTGCTGTGCGTTCAATACTTGTCCCTTTTTTTAATTCCTTTATCACTTTAGGATACTTCGATTTTATTTGTTCTACGCTCATCTTGGAGTTCTGCGGTCGCCCTAATCTGCCCCCATCTGCGACATACTTCGCCCTACCTGAATTTAAACGGAATTTAATGTTGTCCCTTTCCATTTGGGCGGCGGTTGCCAATACGGAAATCATAATGTTTACATAGGGATTTTCGCTACCATCCACGTGGAACAATGACAAACCTTCTTTCTGAAAATAGATATTCAAATGGGCATCCTTGCAACGCAATACATTCTTCAACACCTCATCGCAATTACGCCCCAAACGTGACAATTCGCTACATAGGATAACATCAATGTCATTGCTTACGGCGAAGTCCATACACTCCATCAAGATTGGTCTTTCATTGTTTTTCTTCGCCCCGCTGATACGTTCTTCATACGTCTCAACCACCTCATAATCGTTGCGATTGGCATATTCATTCAAATCGGCAACCTGGCGGTCGGTTGATTGGCGGTCGGTTGTAGAAGACACTCTTGCGTATATAACTGCTCTTTTCATTGTACTGGAATTTGATTGTGCAAATATAGCAATATATTGAATATATATTCAAATAAATCAAAGATTTTTATGAACATAAAAAGTTGATATTTTTCATTTAAATTGTAGACTTATTTGAATATGTTTTTGGATTGAATATGGTAGGTCACTCTGTTATGAAGTCGTAATCGGTTTTCCCGTCCCCGTCAAAAAATGGCAATGTGTGGGCTCTCCAATAGTCTTGCGTGATTTGCGGTGTTGCGGGCGCATAGGTTGTGGTTGAGGTCTTGAAGGAGCATAGCGTGGTGAAATCATAAGCGGGTGTTGGCACAATGGCGTTGCGGTTATGCTCATCAAGGAGACGTTGGTATGGTAGCAATTTGTTCTTATGGTATTTCTCTTTGTAAATTATTCGTGCGTTCTTCTCAATGAGTTCCAAGTCCCATCCATAGTAAGTCATTGTTGTAACTTTGTCAAAGTCGGACAACTTTGTAATGGTGCTGGTGTAATTAGTGTCAGGGCGCAACGCCTCATCTAATATGGTGTAAATAGGTTCGGCTGTGGAATTTAACACGGTTGTCAGGTTGGTGTTTTCAATGCGTAACACTGAACGAATAGCAGCACAAGTGGTCACTGCCAATTCAAACCGTGTAACGCCCGTGAAGGCATATTTCACATCGTTGCCTGCCCATTCCACAAAGTCTTTGTTTGTACTCTTATTCATCTCTGCTTCCTTAGCATAAACGGATAACCGCCTCTTGTTTCGCTTCGTAACCACATTTTTCTCCAACACAATGTTATCGTTGTTCCGCATTGGTCTCATTGTCCATTGATTATAGTTGCATATATGTGAAGCAATGTAGTCCTTGAGATTTGGCAAATCAATGCCGACCACATCTTTCGTGATGTCACATTTGACCACATAAGCATTCTCCATAATTGCGTCAATATCTAACGAACAGACACCTATTTGATTGATTGCTCGCAAACAATGTCTTATGGTATGTACGCTAATGAGTGACGGGTAATTGTCTTTAAGTAGTTTTGCCGTGAACTCAATCGTGACTTCATCCTTGATAGGACTGATAACAATCTCAACCAAACAAGGTGAGGTTATTCGGAATTTCTTACTTATAATTTGGTCATTATTGGTCGTAACAACAAAACCTTTCTTGCCATCATTTGTTGTAGGCAAAACTTCAACATTGTCAGTCGACGTTACAATTTTTAACTTATCAAAGGTTATCATAGTGTATAATTTAATTTCGTCAAATATTTTAGGTTGTGTCACCTTGATAAGTGGTTACATCAACTACATATATTGTATAATAAAAAAACTGCCGTAAATTATAGATTGGGTGATTTTTTTTGAAAAAAAGTCGGAAGCGGCGGAAAATGTGAGAGGGCGAGCCAGCATTCGCTGGCTCGCCCTCTCACTTGTTGAACAAAAGTCCCTACTAAATAAACCTAACCTGCAAATTCAACTTGAAGAACATCTCACCATTCACCATTTCAATCGTTCCAAAACCGTGGCGTGAACTGCTGGGGGTATCCAATTTCGTTGTGTTGAATAGATAATTCTCAAATAATGTCTTGTCGTAAATATGGTAACAGATTATCTCTCCGTCATCTCTAACGACAATATAACCGCCATTCGCATCGTAATTACCATCCCAAGCAGTATTGGGAACCATTCCTAATGCTGCCTCCAACAAAAAACGCTTGATTTTATACTGATAAAAATTGGGATTGCCAACCAAATCGTAATTGCACGGATTGGTATGAAATAAATCATCACAAATATCTTTGATGAGACTCTTTCCCCTATGAAATTTACAAAGCAACATTTCTGCAACGATGTCAGGAAGCATACTATCTACTAATGTCAGATTGTTGGCAAATGTGGGTGAATCAACCTTGTCAAATATCAATCTCCCACCATTGTCGTATATTTCCTCAATTCTATCTTGAATTTTACTGCGGGTCTCAATTGCATTTATTTCCTCAACTAATGCCGCATTCAATCCGACAACCTTAAATTTGAAATTAGTAGCACCACTGGCATTTATCATCGTTGGTGCGCCTCCGAGATATGATTTAATGCTGTAACCTAATAGATGGTCAGTTTGAGTGCGTTGGTCGTGTATGACAATTTTAATGTCCGCCTTATCTGCACTGTCTGCTTTCAATTTAGTGCATCGCACTTCCCTCATAAACTCAACAATTGATGGTATTTCAAAAGAACCGCTGTTGTCTTGAATATGATGTAACAATTCCAATGCCTTCTCTCTAAATCGTGTGACATTAACGGAAAACTTATCGCCGCCATTGGTTTCTATTATGATATCATCTTTGACAGTATAGGTAATCTTGTTTTCTTCTTCGTAACGTAGAATTTGAACAATCGGGTAATACAAATCTTCTATCCGTCGTTGGTTCTCATCTCCAATATACAACTTCTTTTCGGCTAATAATTTGAATAGGGTGTAAACTTCACTCCATTCCCCTTTATTCCCTGATAATGGCATATCTTATTTCTTTTTGAGAATTCTTTTAATGACTTGTTCTGCTGTCGCTTGAATCGCAGGAACTGCGACAGAATTTCCAAATTGCATATAGGCGGAAGCATCTGCAACGGGAATAATGAATTGGTCGGGAAAACCTTGCAATCTTGCCCATTCTCTTGGTGTCATTCTGCGCCATCCATCCCTATTGACTTCTCCTTTAATTCTCGTGACTGGCGTAAAATCGGTCAAACGATGGTCAATGACTATATTTCTCTCTCTACCCATCCCTCCAACGACAATAGCATTGGCGATACCATCATCGGGAATGATTTCATAACCAAAACCATTGCCTTTTGCTGCGTGCCTTTCTTTATGGTTAATGAGCGTCTGAATATACTGGGTGGAAAGATAGTATTTAGCGGAGACAGTCTTTTCTTCCCTTATGTCAATGAAATGTTTGGTCACTTCCTTCTGTTCGGGATATGTAAACTCATCTATTCCCAAATCTTTGCGGAAACCAACAATGTATATGCGTTCCCGATGTTGTGGTACACCGAAATACATTGCGTTCACAATTTCAGGGTCGGGAACGTAGTAGTTCAAATCATTTCGCAATACGTTCAGAATGGTCTCTATGGTGCGACCTTTATCGTGGATTTTCAGACCCTTAACGTTTTCAAGGAAAAATGCTTTGGGTTGTTTTCTGCGGATAATTTCGGCAACATCAAAAAACAATGTACCTCGTGTTTCTTCAAAACCTCTTCGTTTCCCCGCCAACGAAAACGCTTGACACGGGAAACCTGCACAAAGTACATCAAAGTCATTAGGGATGAATGCTTTCGTTTCTTCTTTGGTGATGTCACCAAATGGGACCTCCCCAAAATTGGCAAAATATGTCTTTTGCGCTTGGGGGTTGAATTCGGAAGAATAGACGCATTTCCCGCCTAAATTTTGCATTGCTACCCGAAATCCGCCTATGCCAGCGAACAAATCAATGAAAGTAAATTTCGGATTGTCTTGTGGCAAAAATGGAACCCGAAAAATCTCTGGAAATAAATTGTATTGACCTGGCGCTTCAGCGACAATATCTTGTTTAGCATCCTCTCCATCATCCAACAATTTTGTAGCAACCGAACGATATGTTTTAGCGAATCTTGTTCCCTCATTCTGTAAATAATGAGAGACGATTGCGGACTCTTCATTGATAGCAAAAGGATATGTTTTTTTCATAATTTTCTATATGATATTTATAAACATTCAGACTGCAAAAATACAAAATTGCCGGGAAATAGAAAAGGCAGCAACGCTGCCTTTTCTATTTCCCTCTCCAATTACAATTTACTTGTTGTCCTTGAAAAATCGCTCAACGAACTTTGCTTCATCAAGTGGCAAATCTTTTGCCAGTAGACTTCCATATTGATTTTCCCAAATTTCTGACACTGCTTCCCTCTCCTGCTCCTGCGTGTCACATAAATAACTATGGAACGCACTGACACTGCGGTGACCACTCATTGCCATAATGGTGCGGTCAGGAACCATTCCCGCCAGTGACGAACAAAGGTATCGGCGACCCATCTTTGAACTTGCGACCTCATACAATTTATAGTTGCTGACCAATCTCTTTTTGCCGACTATACGGGAGATTTGTATAGTGCGGTCTAATCCAATTTCCTTGAACAATTCCTTGATGTAACGGTTAAAATCTTGGTTGCAAATTGCCGCAGGAAGACTCCAATTATTATCTTCAAGCATTTTCCTCAAAAGTGGATGCAAAGCAACATTCACGCTGCCATTGGTCTTCTGCTGTATCTTCTGAATCATTCCTTCTTGAATATTGATATTATTCATCGTCAGACTGCAAATATCGGAATAACGAAATCCCGTGGTGCAAGCAATCACAAACAACTGTCTTACATTCTCAAGTCTATCGTTACTACCCTTATGTGCATAGATTTGTTCAAACTCATCTTTGGTGATAGTTACATTGACCACCTTCTCTTTGCTGTTATCATAGTCTTGGTAGTCGGTACAAACTTCTATGCCCTTTTTCTGTGCTGCCGTAAAAAAGGCAAACAAAATCTCCATCTGCCTTACCACCGTGTTCCTCGCATTCGGTTGAACACCTTTCTTTGTGTCGGCCTTATATTTTCCATCTGACAAAAAGAATTCAAATTCCTTAAGGATTTTTTCGTTGAAAGTCTTGAAATCAAGCGCAAAACCCTTGTTCGTTTTCTTTTTTTCTGCCTCAAACATACGAAGTGCCTTCGCAACGGTACGGTATTTGCCCATAGTCTTTTCCCCGACAATCTCGTGATTGCGATTTTCCCTTTGGGGAAGGTCCGCAAGCACCTCCTCAACGATAACGAAGAATGACTTGCCTTCTTCCTTCATTTTCAATCGCACCCAAAAAAAATTATTGAACGCCTGCTGTGAAGGTTTCTCCGACAATGGCATCTTGTCCTCGTATTCCCTTGCTATATCCGCAAGTTCGGCAAGTTTGCCATTGAGTACATTTCTGTCAGTATGGTTTTTCACTCGCATTTTTACAGCATCCCATTGCGTTTCGCTTACACGGATGGAGGTGTTCCATCGCAATTGTTTCGTCTTGCAGTAGCACACCAGATAAATACTTCGTGGTGTCCCTGCTGGTTTGTTCTTGTCGTATAAATAAAAATTCACGTTCATATTATATGCGATTACGTTTAAATTTAACTTCAAAATATGATATAATAAAAAAAAGACCATTTTTTTCAAAAAAAATCAAAATAATTTATAAATTCATAAATATCAGTAATTTATAAAACATACCATTCAAAATTTTACCAGTATGCTTGAATGGATTTGACCGATTTGCCTGTGCCCCATACGGGATTTTTTTGAAACAAGAGGCATCGAATCGGGAAAAAAATGGCAAAAAATTACCGCTCCAAAATCCACCTTGAATGGAATCTTGAATGGTTTTACAAAAAAATGGGAAAATGGGTGGAGAACGACCAAGAATTAACTTCTTGATATTCAAGTATATAAAACAAAAACGTCCAATCGTAGGACTGGACGTTTTGTAAAAAATGAGCGGAAAACGAGGCTCGAACTCGCGACCCCGACCTTGGCAAGGTCGTGCTCTACCAACTGAGCTACTTCCGCGGAAGATTTTGGAGCGGAAAACGAGGCTCGAACTCGCGACCCCGACCTTGGCAAGGTCGTGCTCTACCAACTGAGCTACTTCCGCTTATTGTGACTTGGTTTGGTTTGTACCTCGGGCGGGACTTGAACCCGCACGGGCGCGATGCCCAAGGGATTTTAAGTCCCTCGTGTCTACCATTCCACCACCAAGGCAACGTTCAATGAACCTTCCTCAAAAATGAGGTTGCAAAAATACAACTTTTTTCAATTCCGCAACCCCTTTTGCAAAATTTTTTTTCTTTTTATTCATTTTTCTTATAAATGTCTGCTATTTAATTATTTATTGAAACAACAGCACTGTTTTCACGCTAAAACGATGGGACTTGAAGCTTTTTTATCAGATAGAAAATGGGAGTGGCACCCAAAATTGTTGTTTTTTTTACTATTTTTGCGCATTAAAACTACATACTATGAAACGCGTCGTTATTACTGGAATGGGGATTTATTCGTGCCTCGGAAAAAATCTGGCCGAAGTGCAACAATCATTATATATGGGCAAGTCGGGCATCGGCATCGACCCTGAACGCACCGCCTACGGCTATCGCTCGCCACTCACCGGCATTGTGGAACGCCCCGTGCTCAAGGGACTGCTTGACCGCCGCTCGCGCATCTGTCTGGCCGAAGAGGGCGAATACGCCTACATGGCCACCGCCGAAGCACTGCGCAATGCCGGCATCGACCTCGACTACCTCGACAAAAACGAAGTGGGCGTCCTTTACGGCAACGACTCCTCCGCCAAAGCGGTCATCGACGCGCACACGCTCACCCTCGAAACCAAAGACACCACCCTGCAAGGCTCCGGCGCCATCTTCCAGTCGATGAACTCCACCGTCACCATGAACCTCTCCACCATCTTCAAACTCAAAGGCATCAACATGACCATCAGCGCGGCCTGCGCCAGCGGCTCACACGCCATCGGTCTGGGCATGATGTTCATCCGTCAGGGGTTGCAGGATATGATCATCTGCGGCGGTGCCCAAGAGGTCAACTACCTGTCGATGGGCAGTTTCGACGGCATCAGCGCCTTCTCCACCCGCATCAGCGCCCCGACGAAGGCGTCACGTCCGTTCGACCGCGATCGCGACGGCCTCGTACCCAGTGGCGGCGCGGCCACGGTGATTTTGGAAGAGTACGAGCACGCCGTCAAACGCGGCGCCACCATCTTGGCGGAAGTCGCCGGCTACGGTTTCTCCTCCAACGGAGGCAATATCTCGCAAGCCAGCGACCTCGGTTCCTGCTTGGCGATGCAACGCGCCATGCGCGACGCCGGCGTCACACCCGCAGACATCGACTACATCAACGCACACGCCACCTCCACTCCGCAGGGCGACGCCTTCGAAGCCGACGCCCTCAGCCACCTCTTCGCCGAACACAAAACACCCATCTCTTCCACCAAATCCATGACCGGACACGAATGCTGGATGGCCGGCGGCTCCGAAATCGTCTATTCCAACCTAATGATGCTCAACGATTTCATCGCACCTAACATCAACTTTGAAAACCCGGATGAGCACTCCGCCCCGCTGAATATCGTCAATCAGACCCAAACAAAGAAAATCAGCACCTACCTTTCCAACTCCTTCGGCTTCGGCGGCACCAACAGCGCATTAGTTATTAAAAAAATATAATTTTTTCACTCCAAGGCAACATTTCAAGTTCCAATATGTAACACTCACATAAAGCGTCCCAATGGTCAGTGACAGCGAGTTGATACGGCAGTGCAAGAGCGGGAACCAAAAGTACCAGGCGATGATGTATGAAAAATACGCTCCGGTGCTGATGGGAATTTGTATGCGATACGCACGAAACGCCGAAGATGCGGAAGACCTTTTTCACGACGCCTTTGTGAAAATTCTAACTAACATAGACTCATGCGACGAGAATGGCAACTTGAGCGGATGGGTGAAAAAAATCACCGTTAACACCTGCATCAACGCATACTACAAGAAAAAAAGAGAAGCCGGCAACACGATTGAGGCGGAAGATGTGGCAGAGACCGCCGGCGACTTTCGAATTCAGCAGAACGACTTCATCACGCAGGCCCTGCTGCTGAAATTCGTCAACGAGCTTCCCGACGGGTACCGCACCGTTTTCAACCTATTCGAAATCGACGGGTATTCGCACTTAGAGATTTCAGAGATGACGGGAAGTTCCTACAGCACAGTGCGTTCGCAACTTTTCAAAGCCAAACGGACGCTGAAACAAAAAATAGAAAAATACCTGGGCGAAGAGCTCAAGGACCACGTTAACCATAAAGAATAAAATGAAAGAACAGGAAATCGGCGAACTTTTCAGAGACAATCTCGCAGGATACCAGCCACAGCCGTCAGCCGACTTGTGGAGCGGAATCCAGCAAGATGCCGTTTTAAAGAAGTTCAACCGCGGCCGCCGGCTCCGTCGCTTGGCGCTGCGCGTCGGTCTGCCCGTTCTCATCGCGACTGTCGCCACCGTTGCCGTCATCGCTTTGTGGCCCTCCTCCCCTGCCCCGTCGGCACCCGCTCCCGCAACGCCCGACAAGACCATTGTTGCCACCGCCATTGCCGACACCACCGCAGCGACGCCGCCAGCAACCGTTTTATCTGTTGGCAACCGCTCCGCCGCAAACACGCCGCAGGCAACCTCGCCCGCTGTCATGCCCACGGCCGTCGTGTTGCCCACCGCAGTTACCGAAACCGCTGTCCCGACAGCCTCACCGCTCGCTGTTGACGTACAGGAAACCGACATCACGCCCGCCCCGGCAGACGAAATAACGCCGACTGCGCCGTTGGCACAAATCGCCACCAAAGGGAAAGAGGGCATTCATAATGTCAAAGAAGCACAGCACAACACCACCACGCAGGCATCCAACGACTTGCAAACGAAAGAAGACTTCCGCCTAATCTACAGTCACGACACGATGGTGTGCCGCAACTCGAAAGTGCAGTTGTACGTATTGAACGCCGACAACGTATTTTGGAGTTTCGGCTCGCAAAATCCGACGGAAGAGCTCATCATCGAAGAGCAGACGCTCGTGCGCGCCGACGTGCGCACCAAGGATGGCATTGACACCTCCATCATCGTCAACATTCGCGTTTACGACTGTGAGTTGTTCATTCCCAGCGCATTCACTCCCAACGGCGACGGATTGAACGACGAATGGATGGTTTACGCGCCGGCCGGCATCAGCGACTTCGAGTGTACCATTTACGACAAAGGCGGGCACATGCTGTTCCGTTCCACCAACATCCATTACGGCTGGAACGGCATGGTTGACGGCAAATACCTGCCTACCGGAGGCTACTTCTACGACTGTCGTTTCCGCGACGAACTGGGCAAAAAGCACGTCCAGAAAGGCCAGGTGACGCTGGTGAGATAAGAGCTGAAAGCTGAGAGTTGAAAGTTGAAAGTTGAAAGTTGAAAGCTGAGAGTTGAGAGCTGAGAGTTGAGAGCCTTTTTAATTGAAAATTTGAAAGGTGGAAATTGAAAATTATTTTCCACGTGACTTTCCAATTTTCAGCTCTCAGTTCTCAGCTCTCATCTCTCAACTAACTTCCAACTAATCTCGTTTTACCACTTTTGCAGTTTTCGTGCCGCACTGCACAAAATAAATACCGGCGGGAAATTCCTGCACGTTGAGCGTAGTCAGCGGAGCAGAAGCCGTCTGGCGCAACATCATTCTGCCTTGTACATCAAACAATGTAACTACTTCATTATCTTCGCTTTCAACAACAATCACATTTCGACAAGGATTGGGATAGACGGAAAGTTGCGGGGTGGAATAGTCGTTGATGCCGACCTGACCGGGATGCCAACCGTTGAGAACACAGACGCCGGAAAGGTCGAAGCCAGAGGAGGCGAAGTTGGTCGGATAGGGATCATTGATGATGTGGTTGCGGCAGTCGCGCGAAGCCACGGTCGGGTCGATACTGCCGATGACATCGATAACCTTTACGTGCGTAACATTGTTAATGTCAATCAGTTCATTGTCAGCAAGTTCTTCCAAGTCGAACGGCACGCCCCAGCCCACGCGGTATTTGCCGGCGAGGTTGTGAATGTCGGTGGCATCGAGGGTACCGGCATTATCGACCTGCGTCTCTGCCTGTGTGTTGGAAACGGCGGGGAAACGCACGTAGTTGACACCATCAGAACTCACCTCGACGAATGCCAGTTCAAGGAAGACGTCGTTCAGGGCGTTTTCAAAAACGGCGAAGTCGTAGCCGTCGCCGTTGGTAATGGGCATGTCGAAGGTAAGGATGGCGGCGCCGGCATCGCCCAAACTCACCACATGCGTGGCGGTGGAGGTAGTTGCCGCACCCACGGCATCGCTTTCGCTACCGAAAGAAGCCCACAGATTCGGCACGGTAATATCCTGCAAACCGCGTTCAAGCACGCAGTTGGTAGCCCATCCCAGGATAGCGGGATCCTCGCAGAAAATCCCCTGGCACCCCTCCGTGCCGACGATGCCATCAAATATGGTGGTATCGATAATCACTGTCGTGTCTTCCGTTTCGATGGGTGCAACAGGTAATACTTCCGTACTCCAAGTGCTCACCCAGTTTTCATCCATCTGCGCACAACCATAACCACCGAACTTGATGTAATCCCCTGTTGAAATCGTCTCACTTTCAACACCACCGGCAGAACCTCCATTGTGGTTGTACACGATATAGTCGGGAGCAATGGACAAATCGTACTGCTCATCCTGATACGTGATATCGGTAAGGAAGCCACCCGAGATAGCGTAAGCGAAACGCGGGTCCGCTGCAGCTATGTCACTCAACATGGTCTCTACGGTCGTTGAAATGGTCTGGAAACGATAGCCCCAAGCGAAAGCCACTTCCGGTTCACACCAACTAACAATCATAACAGCATTGTACTGTCCTTCACCAACCCAATACTGAATCTGGTCGGTGGAAATGGTTGCATCTTCATTTTGTGTGCTTGCGTTCGGATCGCTAACAGGAACAATTTCGGTGGTCCAGGTATAACTCCAATTGTCCCAATCAACGATGGCGCAACCATCGTCGCCCCATTTCACCACATCGCCGCTGGTGAGCAGTTGGTCGCTGTAGCCGAAGTTCGCCATCACGCCATTGAGGTTGTACATCCAATAGCTGCCCGTCAGCGAGAGCGTGTGGTTTTCGTCTTGGTAAAAGATGTCGTTAATCACGCCACCGCCGCCTTCATACGAAAAGCGCACATCCGCACCAGCAATTTCGTCCATCATATTTTCAACTGTAACATCTTCACCATCAAAACGATACCCCCAAGCTAACGCTATTTCCGGATTACACCAATTTACAATCAAAATAGCCTGATTTTCACCTTCGCCAATCCAGTAACGAATCTGGTCGGCCTCAATCGTGGCATCTTCAACTTGCGCATGCGCACCCATTCCGAACGCAGCGATAAACAAAATAACAAAGAAAAATTTTTTCATTATAAAATAATTTTGGATTATGGAATTATAAATTATTTGATTACTCAACTTTCGCAGGCCGTTTTTTTCTTGCCGTAATGGAGACTTTTGACTTACGACTTTTCAAGTCAGGATCGGGAATCCATTCTCGTTGTTCTCGTTTCTCTTTTCTCGTTCCCAAGTCTGGTATAATCATTTTGTCAACTTGAATTGATTATTTGCTTATAAATTTATTATCGCGACAAGTGTCATTTTCATCACCTCATCACCTGAATTTGACAAGGATTCATTCCCACTTCGAATTGGAACTTTTTCCGACCGTCGGCTCCGAAGCAATAGACATCACCATTACTTGTATATTGATAAGAATCAGAAATATACACATCTCCATTCATCGGATTAACCGCAATTCCGTAAGGCGTCTGGATGTTAGTGCCGTCGGTGATGAAATTTTCCTTAACCATGGTTTCGTCAAAGACATTCAGCACACTTACCTGAGACTGCTGGTTGGAATAACTATAATAATATAGGTAGGCGAAATCACCGCAAATAGCAAGGTTAGTTACGGGGAAATCAAAAGTCTGTACAACCTCATCAATTTGTGAATCAATACGTTGCATACATCCAGAAATATCATTGTAGTTTCCGTTGCAGACGACATAGACATCGCCATACGCGTCGGAGGCGACACGCATAGGATTGAGGCCGACGGTAATCTCAGTGATTAGGGTAAAGGTGGCAAGGTCAAACACCGACACGGTGTTGCCATAGTTGGGGTTGTTGAGTCCGCCGGAGTTGGCAACGTACAGTTTCCCGTTGGCGACACAAAGTCCGTCGGGATTGCTGCCAGCCTGCTGAGAAGCCACGACTTCCAGCGTGGCGGTATCGATTTTAAGAATATCGCCATTGTAGCAGCTTACGTATGCAAAACCTTGATAGAAAGCGATTTTGCGCGGTTGCTTTCCAGAAAGAGAAATTTGTTTGATGGAGCGGGCAGAGCGGTTCATCACCTCCACAGTTTCCGAGAGGTTGACCACACAGTACATTTTACCGCCGTAGATTTGCAGGTCGCTGCCGGTGTCACCCAGTCCGCGGCCGTTGGCGGTAAGGAAGATGTCGGCATCGAAGTTTCCCTGGGCAAAATCGTAAAATGCGAGGGTGGAGTTGTTCATTTGCCAGAGGCCCTCACACAGCACGTAAACTCCGGTGGCACCGGCTTCCACCGGATTGACGGGGGTAGGTGCGGGAGGTGTGGGCTTTTCACAACCCGAAATCAGAAAATTCATCAAAGCACATCCGAACAGTGCAGCAAGCGTTTTTGTTTTCAACCAATTTTTCATTTGGCATAAAAATCAAATTGATAATCCCATCCCCTCCGTTCCGGGTACGGCCAAACGAACAATACGGGTAACGCTCGTTTGCTGATGCCCAACTCCCGGAGCATTCCACAACAGACTAACGGCAGGTTTTCTGACTTATCCCACCCTGGAGCGCCTTCCCATCGCGCTTGCGCGACAGTGACTTCGTTGCCCTGGGCATTCTGGGACTTACAGCAGCGGGTACTGTGCAGGAATTTCACCTGCTTCCCTCTCGGAGCATTTTGCCCCTCACCATAAAGTCGGCGGCAAAAATACAACAATTTTCGCAATCGAAACAACCGACAAAGAAAAAACAAAGCAGGAAACCGTAAAAAAACACGAACTTCCGATAATGGCGATTAAAGAGATAAGAGATAAGAGATAAGAGATAAGAGATAAGAGATGAGAGATGAGAGATGAGAGATGAGAGATGACTTTTCCTGTGACTTTTCCTGATTTTGGTTGACACTTTTTGAGCGGTTTATACTAATTTTGTTGACATATTTCTATAAAGGTTGAAACAAGAAATGTGTGGGAATTTTTGAGAAAATCAAAAGGAAATTTTTCTTACCCTGCCTCTTAATTATCTGATAATTTGTAATTTACACACTACAAGAAGCGAAATTTGAGTTAGTTGAGGATAAAAGGTTGAATAATTGTATTTTTGCACTTTGAAATCTCTATCATTTTGAAATACATAAAATTATCTATTACAATACTTTGCATTGTTATTCTTTCGTTGCCGGGGTATATTTCAGCCCAGGAAACGAAAAAAAACTTGTGGTACATTGAGCCAGCGGTGCGTTACGGGCGCGTTCTGCCCAACTTCAAAGAGGCCTCTTGGCTGTGGCAGACGGACCTTTGCAGCGTGGATTTGCGCATAGGACGACAAACTGACGGGCAGAAAGAATGGGAGCAGTGGTTCCACTACCCGAGTTACGGGCTTCAGCTGCGATACAGCCACTTCAACCGCGAAAGCATTGGCGACAAGTACGCCGTTTTCGGATTTCTCAACGGCTACTTCGTCCAACGGCCCAAGTTCGCTTTCTTCTATCAGCTCGGCGCGGGCATCAACTTCTGGACCAAAAAATACGACTATTATCACAACAGTGAAAACATTTTCGTCGGAGGGCATGTCAGCGCGCACATCGACCTGGCTTTGGGTATTTCGGCACGCATCTCGCCACATACCGACCTCACCCTCCGGGGTGACTTTTCGCACTCTTCGAACGGCGTTCTCGCCATGCCCAATTACGGCATCAATGGTTTGACTGCGGAAGTCGGGCTGCGCTGTCGTTTTTACGAACAACTTGATTTACAATATACTATCGACACCCTCACGCCGTTTCGCCCCATCAACCGGCTCTCTCTGTCGCTCTCACCCGGCACCAACCAATCCCGCTCCGACCGGGCGAACTCGGCCCGCGCCGCGCCACACCTGCTCAAACACTATTTCGCCACCACGCTGGAAATCGGGTACCTGCGTCAGCCTCATCCGAAATTCCGCTATGGCGGAGGCCTTGACCTGTTCTACAACCGAGAGATCCTCACCTATTTCAAACCCGAAGAGCGAAAAGAGGGCCTGTGCTTCATGCCGGCTGCCTTTGCCACCTTCGACCTCACCTTCTCACGACTGGTGCTGCACACCTCTGCCGGATTTTACCTCGGGCGATATTATAGTTTTTACGAACCTTTTTATGAACGCGTGGGTGTCCAATTCCTATTGGGCAAACAGAAAAACCACCTTCTCGGGGTGAATATCAAGGCACATCTGTTTGTCGCCGATTACATCGAATGGACTTACGGATACAGTTTCTTCAATTGGTACGACAAAAAACCGCGCGCGCGGAAAAAATTCCGTTCGTAAAGACAACGCGCGCCGTTTCCGCAGTACGACAACGGTAAAATTTTCACCACGTGTCCGACCTAAATCAGCTTTTTAAGAGCAATAAAAAAAATAATTTCAATCGTTCATTATTTCAAAAAATAATGATACTTTTGCACCGCTAAAAAGCAAAACCAAAAACATAACATATCAACAACTTAAAAAAAGTTATACTATGGAAGTTAAAAAAATCATGGCTAACCTGGAAGCCAAACATCCCGGTGAAAAAGAGTATTTGCAGGCAGTAGAAGAAGTCCTCGTTACTATCGAAGACGTTTACAACCAGCATCCTGAATTCGAAAAGGCAAAAATCATCGAAAGATTGGTTGAACCCGATCGTATCTTCACCTTCCGCGTTACTTGGGTTGACGACAATGGCGAAGTTCAGAACAACATTGGTTACCGTGTACAATACAACGCTGCACTCGGCGCATACAAAGGCGGTCTCCGCTTCCACCCGGCTGTTAACGTTTCCATGCTGAAATTCTTAGGTTTCGAACAGATTTTCAAAAACAGCTTGACCTACCTGCCCCTCGGCGGTGGTAAAGGTGGTGCTGACTTCGATCCCACTGGAAAATCAGACGCTGAAATCATGCGTTTCTGCCAGGCCTTCATGTATGAATTGTGGCGCAACATCGGCGCTGACCAAGACAGCCCTGCTGGCGACGTAGGCGTTGGTGGTCGTGAAATCGGTTACCTCTATGGTGCTTACAAAAAACTCGCTCGCGAACACAGCACCGGCGCTCTCACTGGTAAGAGCTACGGTTGGGGTGGTTCTTTGATCCGTCCCGAAGCTACCGGTTTCGGCGCAATGTACTATGTTGACCGTATGGTTCACCAGAAAGGCGAAACCATGGAAGGTAAGAGAGTTGCTCTCTCTGGCTTCGGCAACGTAGCTTGGGGTGCTGCTACCAAAGCTACCGAACTCGGTGCTAAGGTTGTCGCTCTCTCTGGTCCCGACGGCGTTTGCGAACTCCCGAACGGTATCGACAAAGAAATGATCGACTATATGCTCGTTATGCGTGACTCACGTCGTAACAAAGTTGAAGATATGGCTACCAAATGCCCCAGCAAAGCCAAGTTCACTGCTGGTAAGAAAGCTAGGAGCGCCACATGTAACATC
>JAKSMF010000026.1 GCA_024400775.1 Bacteroidales bacterium
TGATAAGCTCTATCAATTATTTCTTCTAACTTTGCAAAAAATGAACTTTTCTTATTTTAATTTGTAAATAATTAAAAACCAAATATTTATATGAAAAACATCAAAGAACAATTAGCAGAAATCGGCGTCGTTAATCCGACCAACATTTACTACAACCTTTCGTATGACGAATTGTACGAACACGAAACCAAACCCGGTTTGACTGGTTTTGATCGCGCATTTCACACCAAAAACGGCGCACTTTCTGTCGATACCGGCATTTTCACCGGTCGTTCCCCGAAAGATAAATACGTGGTTTACGATGATGAAACCAAAAACAACGTTTGGTGGGCAGCCCCCGGCAAAAAAGGTTCCGACAACAAACCAATCACCCCGGAAGTTTGGAATCACCTCAAACAATTGAGCGAAAAACAGTTGAGCGGCAAGGACGTTTACGTGATGGACGGCTACGCCGGCGCTAACGAAAACTCCCGCCTCAAAATTCGCTTCGTGACCGAAGTCGCTTGGCAGGCTCACTTCATCAAAAATATGTTCATCCGTCCGAGCGAAGAGGAACTCAAAGACTTCCAGCCTGACTTTGTCGTGCTCAACAGCTGCAAAACCACCAACCCGAATTGGAAAGAACAGGGCTTGAACAGTGAAGTCTATGTTGCTTTCAACCTGACCGAACGCATGGGCCTCATCGGTGGCACATGGTATGGTGGTGAAATGAAGAAAGGTATCTTCTCCGTAATGAACTACTTCCTGCCGTTGCGCGGCATGGCTGCCATGCACTGTTCCGCCAACCAGGGCAAAAACGGCGACACCGCCATCTTCTTCGGTCTCTCCGGCACCGGCAAAACCACCCTTTCCACCGACCCGAACCGCGCCCTTATCGGTGACGACGAACACGGCTGGGACGACAACGGCGTTTTCAACTTCGAAGGCGGCTGCTATGCCAAGTGCATCAACCTCAGCGCTGAAAAAGAACCCGACATCTACAATGCCATCAAGCGCGACGCACTTTTGGAAAACCTCGTCATTGACGAAGAAGGCAACATCGATTTCGACAGCGCGGCAAAAACCGAAAACACTCGCGTTTCCTACCCGATTTACCACATCAACAACATTGTGAAGCCCGTTTCCAAAGGCACTCACCCCAGCAAGGTCATCTTCCTTTCCGCAGACGCATTCGGCGTGCTGCCTCCGGTTTCCATTTTGAACCGTGAACAGACGATGTACTACTTCTTGAGCGGCTACACCGCAAAACTCGCTGGTACAGAACGTGGTATCGTCACTCCGCAGCCCACCTTCTCATCCTGCTTCGGCGCTGCCTTCCTCTTGCTTCACCCGACGAAATACGCGGAAGAACTGGCCAAGAAACTTACCGAGCACAACGCAACGGCTTATTTGGTAAACACCGGTTGGACCGGCGGCGGCTACGGCGTCGGCAAACGTTTCTCCTTGAAAGACACCCGCACCATCATCTCCGCCATCCTCAACAACGAACTCGTTGACTGCGAAACCACGCTCGTAAAACCGTTCAACCTCTTCGTTCCGAAACACATCAACGGTTTGGATGACAACCTGTTGAATCCTGAAAACGCATGGGCTGACAAGAAGGCCTACAAAGAGAGCGCCGACCAGCTGGCTTCCTTCTTCATGAAGAACTTCGAAAACTTCTCCGACACCGAACAGGGCAAAGCCCTCATCGCCGCCGGACCTTCATTATAATGAAATCATTTAGGGATGGGATTTTTTCTCATCCCTAATTCCAATTTTCTCAATTACAAATTCCAAATCAACAAAAATGCCTACGCCTAAATTCACCCGCATCATCAGCACCGCTTTTTTGCGCACCGGCTATGGTGAAGAAGACATTACCGAACAAACTTTCGTTCAGGCCGAAATTTCCTATAATTCAGAAGGCAAAGTATTGACAGAAAAGCACTTCAACGCCGATGAGAGTTTGGAATCCGCCGTTGAAAACGAATACGACGAACAAGGTTTGATAGCTGTTTCTTCGCAATTCGACGAAACGGAAGAGCTTTGTCAGAAAAACGTTTTCGAATACGACGAACAGAAAAACGTACTGAAAAAAGGCTGTTTTTATGGCGAAGGCTCACCCGAATACTCCACTCGCTATATTTACGAAAACGGCCTGCTCACCCGCGAAGACTCATACAACGAAGACGAATTCGATTATACGGAAAAATCGTACGAATACGACGAACATGGCCGTTTGAAATGCCGCACCGAATATGACGAAGACAGTCAGGTGATGTACCGATACACTCACGATTATGATGATAATAATCGAATAATCAAGACATTATTCGAAGAAGTCGTCAACAAGGACAGCCGCACCTACACTTACGAATATGACGAAAACGGCCGTAAAGTCAAAGAACTCACCTTCAATTTCGGAGGCAAGTTGATTGCGAAGAGCTACTTCACCTACGATGAAAACGGCAATCTGCTTGAGCAGGAAGACGAAGATTTGGACAACTATCGTCTGACCAAATACGAATATGCCGACAACAAATGCACGAAAGTCAGTCGTTTCGACAAGCAGGAGGCGCTTTTGGCCTGGGCGGAATACGAGTATGACGAATATGGCGAAGTCGCCCTCGTTAAAAATTACGTTCAAGACGAAGTTCGTCCCGACTGGCATCGTTCATCTTCACAGGTGAAATACGAAACCGAATGGTACTAAGCGATGGAAGAGACTGAAAACAAACACATTAAGCCTAAATTCTGGTTAGGATTCTCTGTAGGCCTGCTTGTCGGTTTGGTTTTTGCCACCGTTTTCTATTTCGTAGATAAATCCCTCAACGACCCCATCAAACTTTTGGTAACCACACCGTCCGCCGACACGACGGAAACAGAGGAAAAAGAAGCCGAACCCGAACCGAATCCATATATCGGCAAGCAGTTAACCACCACGCCGACGAAAGCCAAAAACAGTCGGAGCGAGTCTATCACTAATACATTGTCTGACACGATGTTAGCCGAAGTTGAATTTTCAATGAAAGCCGAACAGCCCGACAACAACGTCTATCAAGAGAAATGTCTGTCACATAAAACGGTGACTGTTAAATCGTTAGACGAAGGCGTCACCTCCCCTATCGCCACGTTCGAAGTTGAGGAGTGGAGCGAGTCGGTAATGAACAAGACCACCTATCACAGAGTCGGTAATTTACTAAAAATCAAAGGATTAAAAACACAGAACATTAAAATTCTGTTCAGCAACGGCCACTATTTCATAGAAACCAACGGTCATCGTTATTCCATTCCAGAAAACGATGATTTCAAACGATTGGTTTTGGCAAACTAACTTTTTGTAAATCTGTCATTTAGAAAGGTGGGAAAGATGAAAGAAGGGAGCCGATACCTTACACGACTTACGAAATACGCGTTATTATTATTTGCACTTTTCTTTATAGAACGGACTGCGTTTCTCGCCGTCTATCACGCCCAATCTGCGGCCGACGGCTGGGGTGAGATTTTGGCCACCTACGGTCATGCGCTTCACCTGGACATCTCCGCCGCCGCCTACTTTTTCATCATCCCATTTATAATCATCACTTTACAATTCATCTTACCCAATAAATGGTTAGATAGGATTTTGCATGGCTACACCATTTTAGCCATTATTTTCATTGTACTCACGGCATTGGGAAATATCTTCCTCTACGAAGAGTGGTGCACAAAACTAAACTATAGGATCTGGTATTATTTAAAAAAGCCCGTCGAAATTCTCCGTACGGCTACGGCATTCCAACTTATCGGCGGCGGATTGATGGCGATTGCCCTTTGTGCTGGAATTATCTATCTCTATTTCAAGTGGATAGCAAAACCTGTAATCAATAAAATCAAAAAATTCTATTGGCAGACGGGAATTATCCTTGCGGTTGGAATATTTTTGATTTTTGTCGGCATGCGTGGCAAGCTGACGGGCATTCCCATCTCGCAAAGCAGTGCATATTTTTCTAAGAATCAAATACTTAACGATGCCGCACTGAATACGCAGTGGCATTTGATGAAGAGCACGCTACGTTTTGGGAAATCCAACCGCACCAACCTCTATGTAACCATGAGCGCGGAGAATGCGAAACGTATTACGCAAGAACTTTTCACCCCTGAAAAAGATACATGTATATATATACTAAATCAGCAACGCCCCAACATAGTGCTGATTTTTATGGAAAGCTGGTCAGCGGATTTGGTGGAAAGTCTGGGCGGCGAAGCGGGAATATCTCCCTATTTCAAGCAGTTGGAGGCGGAAGGTCTGTTGTTTACTCAGGTTTATGCGGCGGGGCGTCGTTCGCAAGAGGGGCTGTCTTCCATGATTAGTGGATTTCCGCCCATACCCGTTAACACGATTACCGACAATTTTGAGAAATACCACGCATTGCCAAGTATAGCCAAAGTACTGAATGACAATGGCTACCATAGTTCTTTCTATTTTGGCGGCGACCTCACCTACGGCAATTTGCGTGCCTATCTGATGAGTATGGCGTATGGTCATTTGGTTGATGAAGAGGATTTCCCGCGCAGCACGCCACACGGCAAACTCTCCATCTACGATGAACATACTTTCGCCCGCCAACTCAAGGACTTACAACACGAAAAAACGCCGTTTTTCTCCACCCTTTTCACGGCAAGCACGCATTCACCATACGATGTGCCCAGCAGTGGCGGCAAATTAGACTGGGAAATCGAACAGCTCCCCTATATCAACTCCGCCCACTACACTGATTATGCTTTGGGACAATATTTTGCGAAAGCGAAAAAAGAGGGTTGGTACGACAACACGCTCTTCATTCTTGTTGCCGACCACAGTCATGAAACCTACAAGATGTGGGACTACCATGAAGCTGGTTATCAACACATTCCGATGTTGTGGCTGGGGGGAGCGCTGAAAAAAGAGTTCAAAGGGACGCACATCGACAAACTGTGCAGTTACGTTGATTTGCCCCTCACCCTGCTCGCACAACTCGGCATTGACGCATCCGCATTCCAATGGAGCAACAACATTCTCAACCCATATACAAAACAGTTTGCGCCGTTCCTCAACCAAATCGGAATTGGATGGATAACTCCGCATGGATCATTCAGTTATTCGTACGAAAAAGACACATACTGGAAATGCACCTTTGATGACACCACCGTTTTGGAACAAGAAAAGGTGAATGCCCGCGCATACCTACAACATTTGTATCAAACCTATTTGGACTTATGACGAAAAGCAATCGCATCTACATCGGATTTTTTGGCCGTCGCAACCAAGGCAAGAGTGCGCTAATCAACGCATTAGCGGGACAAGACATCGCCATCGTCTCCGATGTGCCGGGGACGACGACGGATCCGGTAAAAAAAAGCATTGAGATTTTCGGCATTGGTCCGACGGTTTTAGTCGATACCGCCGGGATGGACGATTCGGCGACAGAGATTGGGCGTCAGCGCGTACAACGTTCCATCGAAGCATTGAAAGCCATTGACGTCGCATTACTGGTTATTTCTCACAACAAATTCGAAAATACTGATATAGAATTAGTTGAAAATTTCAGAGAGACAGAGACTCCGTTTATAGTCGTTCATAATAAAAGTGATGAAGAGGCCTTAAGCGAAACTATGCGGCAGACGCTTGCGCAATATGGCGCGCCCGTCATCGAGTGTTCGGCACAAAACAGAATGGGCATGGAGCAGCTTCTCGACGCCATCGTGAAAGTCACGCCGGACAGTGCGAAAGAGGCGGTCTCGCTTATGACCGACATTGTGAAGGCAGGCGACTTGGTGGTGTTGGTGATGCCTCAAGACAGCGAGGCACCCGAGGGACGACTAATTCTGCCGCAGGTGCAGGTCATCCGCGATTTGCTGGACCATCACGCCGTTGCCATTGCGCTGCAACCCGAAGAGCTCGCTGATTTTTTGGCAAAACAACCGCCAGCGTTGGTAGTCGCTGATAGTCAGGTGTTTGCTACCGTTGCCAAAGTGGTTCCAGATACCATTTCGCTTACGAGTTTCAGCATCGTATTGGCACGCTCGAAAGGGCATTTTGAGCTTTTTATGCACGACACAAAACAGATTGAAAATCTGAAAGACGGTGACAAAATATTGATGATGGAATCGTGTTCACACACGGCGTCGTGCGATGACATCGGGCGCCACAAGATTCCCAATTTACTGCAAAAAGTCACACAAAAAAAGTTGCATTTTAACTTTGTCGCTGCGCTTGAACCACTACCGCAAGACCTTGATACATACGCTTTTGCAATTCAATGTGGCGGGTGTATGGTAACGCGGAAACAGCTATGGAATCGGGTGGAGCAGGTGCATGCGGCCAACGTCCCCATCAGCAACTACGGCATGACGCTGGCCTTCCTCACCGGTATTTTTGGAAGAGTCACGAAAATTTTTGATAAAGAGGAGTTCTCAAAATAGGAAGTCGGAGTTCATCATTTTCGCTGCATTTTACACTAATTTCAAATCCACAAAAACAAAGGATGGCTTTGCATTTTTTTGAAGAAAAAATAGTAATTGGAGGCAACATTTTTATACTTTTTAAGTATAATGAAAACGAGTGCTTAATTTTTAGTACAAAAGACGATCATTGTAAAAAAATGATGTAAATTTGCACTCTTATCTTAACTCATTAGAAAATAATAAAATCACACCCATGAAGCAAACATACAAACGAATTTTCAGTGCTATCAGTTTGATTTTATGCACTGTATTTGCATTTGCACAAACCTATCAAGTTCCCTCATCAGGAAGTACAACGGTAACAGGATGTAGTGGTATCATTTTAGACCCCGGTGGGGCAAGCAGCTATTCCAATAGCTGTAATGGCTACATGCTGATCACCTCGGACCAGGCGGGATGTATGCCGCACCTTACAGGTTCGTATAATACAGAAAGCAGTTATGACTACCTGTACATTTATGATGGGACAAATAGCAACGCCAACCAGTTGGCTTACTGCTCGGGCACTGGCACGGTGGATGTGGTATCTACGACGGGTTCCTTGTACTTGTATTTTCATTCCGATGGTTCAGTAACTTACGATGGTTTCAACCTTAACCTTACCTGTACTGGCGGTTGCAACTGCGGTGGTCCCATCGTAACGAGCAGCAGCGCTTCCGGAAGAATCACATTGAACTGGACTGCCACCTCTGGTGTAACCCACTATTTCATCGAATATGGTCCGCACGGTTTCACTCCAGGCAACGGCACCCGCGTTCGCGTAACCGGCACCTCTTACACCATCACCGGCCTGACCGACGGCACCAACTATGATGTCTATGTTTGGTTTGACTGCGGTGATGACAACCAAATCACGACCGAATCGCCGACCATGATTTCCGAAACGCCGAACAATGATTTCAACGTACCCGCTTCCGGCAGCACCACCATCACGGCTTGCCACGGCATGTTGTACGACAACGGTGGCCCGACCAATGCATACAGCAATTCCAATAGTGGATATGCCATCATCTATCCGGAAGAGCCCAGCTGCGTGCTTCATTTGGAAGGCACCTACAACACTGAAAACTGCTGCGACCACATCTACATTTACGATGGCGCCGGCACCGGCGGCACACAACTTGGTCAATTCCAAGGGACAGGCAGTGTCGATGTCACCTCCACCACTGGTCCCCTGACCGTTCAGTTCACCACCGACGGTTCGGTTACTTATGATGGTTTTGCCTTTGAATTTTCCTGTCGTGGCGGATGTACCTGCGGTGGTTCTCCCTACGGCATCCACGTCAATCAGAGCGCCAATGGGGTAACCGTATCATGGACGGAATCGCTGGATCCCACCGTACAACATTACATTATCGAATACGGCCCCACAGGCTTCACCCCCGGTACCGGCACTACAGTGGTCGTTAGCGGCAACGAGTACGAAATCACCGGATTGACCACACTGAACACATACGATATTTACGTCTATTATGACTGCGGCGATGACGGCGTGGTCACCACGGAAAACCCAGGTATGATTAGTTTCTGCGTGCCCGATGCTTCCGCCTGCGTTGACTTTACCGACCTTCACGCCAGCAACATCACCTGCACCACTGGTTTTACCAACTCGGGAGGCCCATACACAACCACCGGCGTTGTCGATAACGGTTATGCTTCTTCTACCAGCCAACACACCATTCATTATGTTTCCGAACCCGACCCGATAACCGGCGGCGGGCTGCAAACGGTACCGCCATGCGAACTTTATTCTGTACGTTTGGGCAACTGGGAAACCAGCTATGGCTGTGAAAGTATCTCATACGATTTCTCCGTAGATACTACCGAAGCTGACATTCTGTTGCTGAAATATGCAGCTGTTCTGCAAAACCCGACTGGCCACTCAGACAACGAACAGCCGCGTTTCACCTTTGAAATTCTCGATCAAAACAGCAATCAGATTGACCCTGTCTGCGGTTATGCGAACTTCGTTTCCGGTAGTACTACAACTGGCTGGAACCAAACCACCTATGGTGGTGAAACGCTTTATTGGAAAGACTGGACTTACGTCGGCTTTGATGTTTCCGCTTATCATGGACAAACCATCCGCGTGCGTATGACCACATACGACTGCGACCAGGGCGGGCACTTCGGATATGCATACTTCACGTTGAACTGCAAACGCCGTACCATCACCGCCGAAACCTGCGGTGAAATGCTGACCAATACCTACACCGCACCTACCGGCTTCAACTATCAATGGTACTACGAACGCAATCCCAGCCAAATCATCTCTACCGAACAGTCTGTAACCGTTACCCCTACCGGCGATGATATGATTTTGTGCTGCCATGTGACCTTCGTCGGCAATCCAAACTGCGGTTTCGACTTAACCACAACTATGACATCACGTTATCCGCTGGCTTCTTTCGCACCAGAACGCGACAGTTGTTCTTGGAGATTCAATATGAACAACACCAGTACCATCTCTGCCGACGGTGTCAACCCGATTGGGACTAATGAACCGTGCGAAACCGCACATTGGGATTTCGGTGATGGCACGACTTCCGATGAATACAATCCGACACACGAATTTCCGGGCCCCGGCAACTACGTTGTAACCATGATTTCCGGCATCAGCAACGACGAATGTCAGGATACCACCACCTACACCATCGACCTGTTAGGCAACTATCCAGTCATCACAGGTGACACTTCCCTTTGTTTGGGAGAAGGCACTACCTTGTCAGCGACCGGCGGCAACACATACCATTGGAGTGCCAACGGTGAAGACCTCGGTGATGACGACCATATCTACGTTGAGCCTGAAACGACAACGACATACGAACTCAACTCCTTTGCCGCTGATGGCTGTGAAGTAACAATCACCCAACCAGTTATTGTCTATCCGACAAGTACGTACCAATTCGTTGACTCTATTTGTCAGGGCGAAAGATACAACGAACGTGGCTTCAACATTCCGCCGCAACTGTCGGCAGGCACCTTCCCCTATACCATCGTCGTTCCCAACCGTTATGGCTGCGACAGCACCGTTACAGTGAATCTGACTGTGAAGCCGCTGCCGAACACCAGCTTGGGACGTCCATTTGACCATTGCTTTGAGGATTACGGTGATGCAGTGTTGACCGTACCGGAAAGTGGAGCCGAATATCGCTGGAGCAATGGTGCAACGACGCAGCACATAGCTGTATCCGAAGGCGGCACATACTCCGTAACTGCGACGAAAGACGGCTGTGTGAACGAAGGCGAAATCACCATCAACGATGTTTGCCCCTTCAACATCTACTTGCCGAACTGTATCACTCCGACCGACAACGATGGCATTAACGATATTTTCAAACTTCCCAGCACGAAGGACATCGCTGAGTTCGAGATCAACATCTTCGACCGTTGGGGCCGCGTAGTCTTCCGTTCCACCGAGCCTCACTTCGAATGGAACGGCAGCGTAAACGGCAAAATTCCAAGCGGCCATGTTTACACCTACCGCATCGACTTAAAGACGACCGGCAACGAAAAGAAAATTCTCAGTGGTTCTATCACCGTTTTGTAAGATTAAGTTTTACGATAAGACGAAAGGAGCAAGCAAGTCACTTGCTCCTTTTTTTATTATTGACAGTATGCAATAAACAGGAGGCAGCATGAGGGATAACCCACAGCTTTACAAACTGATTTTCAATCTGATAAGTTCACAGTTCAATATCGCCACCAATCGCCCCTAAAACCATCATCATTTTCCTCATTACCAGCTCGCTGACGGAACAGAGAAGTGTTGTCATACGATATAATCCGCACACATACGGATCTATTATCATGCCTATGCAGTGCTTTGATGACAACGATTATCGTTTTTTTGGTGAGATACGACAGCACATACATGGTTGGAGATACTTTGTACGTAGTTTTACCCGATAACCATTCCGTGGAGAAAGGCCGACGGGGAGGAGAAGCCGTGTGCTTATTTCATTGCTTATACCTCCCTAAATTCAGGTTTTCTCAACGAATATACATACGTACCGAAGCACCATACATCAAACTTCTATTCAACGGCTATTGTCAGAGCATCTTTCAAAAACGCAACTACAGCAAACGACGAATTTACGACCAGATAAAATACACCGAAACTATTAGCACAAGCTAACGCTAAAGTCTAAAAAGCCCGCGTTCCTCGGCCTTATTATCAATTCTAAACCATTGTATCCGATAAAAGTTGAAATATTCCGCAAGGCTTGATAAAGAGTTTTCAAAATCTAAGCCCCCTCTTTGTTATGTTGAATGTTTTAACTTCCAATAATCACTATTATCGAAATTACTCCGATGATGACACATAATAAGCCAGAAACAGAAAGACAAAACCAGAAATTTTGTCTTTTCTGGTTGGAATAATGTTTACCGGACAGCATTAATTTTAAACAATTCCAGCTAAAAAAAGAAGCCCCCCGCGGAATGGCAGAGGGCTTGATTTATAGGAAGAAGATTGTTTTCGGATTATTTCTTTTCAACTTGGGTTTCTTCAGCCTTAGGTTCTTCCTTCTTTTCTTCAGCCTTTTTGGTTTCTTCCTTCTTAGTGGCTTTGGGAGCTTCCTTAACCTCGTCGAAGTTGAAGCTGGACTCGTTGTCGCACAACAATTTGTTGAGTTTGTTGTATGACATAATTAAGTAGCATTCGTATGCGAGATAAACGATCCAGGCGAGAACAAAGATAACCAATACGAGAGCGTGGGGACGAAGATAAGTGTAAAGGCCGGTGTTGCCGAAATAGGTACCAAAACTAAGGATGCCAAGACTGTTGGTAGCGGTATCCATATCAATAAAGCCAGAGAGGATGAGCAGCCAGAAGTTGAAGGCAATGGTCAGACCGCCAACGAAGAAGGGCATGATGATTTTTGCGAAAAGGAAAGAACCCCACCAAAAACCGACAGATTCCATCTGGTTGCTGTCCTTAGCATCGGATATGATTGATTTGTCGCGGAGAGCATACTTCGTTTCAGAAACCATTTCTGAAAACAGACCGCAGGGTTTGAACAGGTTGTACAACGGAATGAACCAAGCCAAGATGGTCATGACTTTGCTGTTTTGTTGCATCCACGGCGCGACTAAACGTACGTTGTTGGTGTTGAGGTACATCCAGGATGCAAAGACGAAAATCTTGATAAGCAACAGGATGGCAGCAATGATGATGATTGTGTTGTAAGCTACCATATTAGGAGTGACTTCGGCCAAGGCGTCGTTGTATTTCTTGGTCCAAGGAGCCAAACCCTTTTGAGCGAATCCCAAAGTGTCTTTGTAGGCTGCGATTTCGGTATTCAAACGGGTAATGTTAGTGGTATAGTCAGCCAAGTGAGTTGTATCGCTGTAATATTTGTTGATTAACTCTTCATTTTGGGGGTCGGCGGCCAATTTAGCTGCAGTCTCTTTCGCTGCGGCTTCGGTTTCTTGGAGCAACTTGGTGTAACCGTCCAAGCTGTTCTGTTTTTTGCTGATAGCGCTCTGGGTGGTTGTCAAAGAGTCCGTCCAATAGGTGTACTTCGGCATGATGGAATCCTGCAGGTACATGTTCTTGCTGTCATAACTGCTTACTTTCACAGCGGAAATGACGACCATGATGAGAATCACGAGGTTCAAGCCCATGGCGATGAGGCCCCAACGGGAATTGTTTGTAAATTTCTTCATACTGAAAATGTTTTTTATAACATTGATTTTTAATAATTTGCGAAAAAATAGTTTACGTTTTTTACAACTTGCAAACTTACATATTTTTTTTGATTGAAATCAAAAAAAAAAAAAAAAACTTTGATTGCTATGCAAAACGCTACGAAGGGTTGGAACGGAGGAACCCAAAACGGGCAATGAGTTCCAGTATGAAGCAGCAAAGAGCGAGAATCAGGAAGGGCAAATACTGCTCGTTTTTCCACTCCACAACTGTCTTTTGTTCGCGCTTGGTCGTCTCCATCTTGTCGATTTCGGCATACACTTCACGCAGTTTTTTTTCATTTCCTGCGGAAAAATAACGGCCACCGGTTTCGGAAGCGATTTCCTTCAACAGCTTTTCATCCAACTCCGTCGGGAACTGAACCACCCCATGCCCTGGTATTTTTATTCCAGCCATTCGTCCGTTCGTACCGCAGCTGATGGTATATACCTTGATGCCATACTCTTTCGCCATCGCTGCCGCTGCTCGCGGATCGATATAGCCGGCATTGTTCACACCGTCAGACAGCAAAATCACCACCTTGCTTTTGGCCTTACTTTCACTTAAATGACTGACTGCCAATCCCAAACCGTCACCGATGGCGGTACCGTCTTCCAACGGATCGCGGTTAACGGTCTTCACCAGTTCCTGAAAATAGGCGTGGTCGGTGGTCGGCGGACACAACGTGTAGGCCTCGCCAGCGTACAACACCAACCCGATATTGTCGTTCTCACGCTTCTTTACAAATTCGGCAGCAATCTGTTTGCAAGCCTCCAAACGCGTGGGCTTGAAGTCCATCATGTCCATACTGCCGGAAACGTCCAAGGCAATCATGATGTCAATACCTTCGGTGATAGACTTTCCATTGACCTGTCTGTCGGTGGTTTGCGGACGTGCTAATGCAATGATTAACAATGCGATAGTCAGGCAGCGCAGAACCATTGGGAGATGGCGAAGCCAATAACGGAACGTGCGTGGCGGACGGGCAAACGGCTCCGTCGTGCTCACCGTAATCGCAGTGTGCTGGCGGTGGCGCTTCCAAATATACCAACCGACGTAAGGGAGAAGTATCAGCAACAGCCACAAAAGATGCGGGTGTGCGAATTTCATCTCTCCCAGCATCTTAAAAAATCCAACAAATACATTCAACATTACCATTATTCAGAAATTTTCGTTTGTTGAGCACGACGGACCTGCTCCTGCTGGTCGGTTTCGCGCACGAATTTGGTCACATTGTCCATGTGCTGGGCGTTCTCCTCAATGGCGGGCTCCTTGCGAGCGTATTTCACCAAATCAGAAAGTTGGAAAAACTTCAACAGTTCAAGACGTTGCTGCTCACTGACATCTAAGGTTTTCAGTGCTTGCATGATTTCGTCGGTCACCATCTCCATCGCATTTACATCCCACTGGTCATCAAGGTAGGTACGCAGAATCTGGCTTAATTCGGAATAGTGTTCCTTGGCTCTACCCTTTTCGCACAACTCTTTAGCTTTCAGTTCCTTGATATGCGTTAATGCGACAACACCAGAACTGACGCGTCGCTGTTCGCGAATCTTCGCTGCGCGTTTCGCCTTGATTTTCGGCAGCCAGAATTTGAAAAAGCAGTAGGCCAGCACGGCTAAAGCCAACACTATCAGCGCAATGATGATGATAAGTAGTGCTTTGCTCTTGGCTTTGGGAGCTTTCTCCATGCCGCCCAACGGAAGTTTGATGTCGCGGAAGGCCTGCGTCGTATCCACACCGCCAGGCAGCGTGTCAACGCAAAAACGCAACGTGTCGGTAAGGGCGGCGGTGTCAAGATTGTCGAGCAGAACAGCAATCGGAGCGATAACGGCGGCACCGGTGTCAAAAGCGGTGACGATGAAGTCTTGCTTCAAAATCGTCTCTTTGGTTTTGTCGCTCTGTTTCGGTGTTTCAGCGCGCAGCACTTCGCAGTTTTTCAACTGCCAACTGTCTGAGGACGTAAAGGATAGCGAATGTCCTTGGCTCGTGCGCGCCGTCAGATGCAGTTTCAAGTGGTCGCCCGTCAGAATGTGGGTAGAGTCAAAGACAGCTTCCACCCGAACGACAGGTGCCTGCGCCATCGCAAACGTGCTGCACAACAATAACCAACACCCGATGATAATAATTTTCAGTTTCGACATGACGTGCCTCCTCGCTTATTTTTTCGGCTGTCGCACATAATGCGGCATCTCAAACGGAATCTCCATCGAAAGTTCGATGTAGCCAGCAAATTCGTCGTTTTCATACCACGGCATTTGATAAATCATCTTTTTTACGCCGTTTTTTTCAATGGTGTAAACGTTGACATTCTGATTTTGCAGCATGCCTAACAGTTTTGTGCGTGCAGGTTCGGGATGGCAGTCTAACAGGGATCTTCCCACCAACGATTCTCCATCCTTGGAAAACGTGGCAATGGATTTATCGCTCATTTCCAATATTTTACCATCTTTATCACAAATAGTAACGGAAATCGGAGCGTGTTGGAAATAGTTTAGCATGGTATAATGTTTTAGGATTAATCTTCTTTATTATCAGGAAGGATGGCTTCGGTATTTTGCACATCTTTGCGCTTGGCCCGTTTCTCTCTGCGCGCTTTTGCCTTTTCGCTATCCTTCTTTTTATTTCTAATATATGAAGCCACCAAATCGCGGCGGTTGTTAAAGTCTTGTTTGTAAATGACAGCAATCCCCTGCGCGTACGGATTGTTACGGGTGGCGTTACGCAATTCATCCTGGTTGGTGACGTTAAACACCTTCAATCTCCACGTTCCCAATTCGTTAAGTTTCTGTTCAATACTAAAGTCACCAATAAGCTGGTTACTGAGACCGCTGGCTTTGTCGTCTTTGTAGCCGACGTAGGTTTCAATAACGGTACGATCGTTGAATAAGGAAGTGGAAGCGCCGACCGCATACTCCGCGGCTTTGTCGGCCGTGGCATTCTGATAATTCAGATTGACATCCACATACTTCAACTGGTTCGACAGGAAGTTGCTCAAAGTGGAAGTCAGCACGCCGATACCGGTGTTTTCAATGTTGATATTGGCAATGTTGGTTTGTGCCGAAGCAAATTTGCCCAACATCACCAACGAGAAGAACTGTTCTGTTTTCCGCTGAATATTAGATGTGTCTATCGTACTGTAAAACAGCGTTTTAAAATCCGGTGTAGCATTCGGCAGATCGAAGGAGAAGTCGATAGCCGCGGGGTCGTTGAGGTTGCCGTTGAAGTTAAGGAACGCCTTTACGGGCATACGTCGGACGTTGGTGTTTTCAGAAGTGAACAAATCGGAGAGTGATGCGGTGGTAGAGTACGCCGCCTGCACGTTGATGTTGATGTCGTAGAGCGAACCGGGGAAGGTAACGATACCGCCGGGCTGCAAATCGAACTTTTTGTTCAACAGCTGCGCAAACGTCATCATAAAGGAACCCGACTGCAAAACCACATCACCCAAAATGTTGATTTTATCCACTTTGGTATTATAGGTAAAATGCAATTGGCCCTCACCTTTGGTTTTGATTTTTCCGCCAAAAGCAGAAAGGTCAAGGTCGAGTTTGATGTCGGCAGCGGGCGTGACGTTGAAGATGAAGTCGAAGTCCATTTCCATATCACTTTCGGGCGCTTCCACCGTTTCGACTTCCTCCTTTCGTTCTGTTTCGGGAACGACAAATGAGATGACGTCGGAATCATAAACCTTGTCGGCGAAACTAATCGGCAGGCAGAACACCGTACCGCTTTGGGTACTCAGATTGTCACCAAAGAACGAGAGTTTTTCAGTGTTGCCCGCAATGGTGATGTCCCCCGAAACGAAACCGTCACCATAGAACGGCGCATCGGCCTCCTGCTTGGTGTTCAGCACGAAAATCTTAGGTGTGCTAATGCGCAGGTCAAGGGTGAAGTCAGAGAAATTGCGATGGTTGACATAACCATTCATCGTGGCGTGATTGTCGAATTTATCCGTTAAGTCTACATTATTAAACGAGAATCCATCTTCAGTAAAATCAATGACCTGGTTTTTAAGATAATATATTGTATTGAGTGGGGCGATGCCGACTTCGGCTTCCCGCACATTCGCCTGTCCTTTGAAGTACATCGAATCGGGAGCGAGAATGAAGTCGATGTTACCCGAAGCGTTGCCTGCGAATTTATGGCTGAAAGACGACAGCATCGGTTCCAAGAATCCCAACGGAAGCGTGTCAATGTCGGCGGTGACCTTCAACCGTTTTTTGTCTGTATCAAAAAGTCCGTCCAAATGCGTATTGACGCCTTTTTGGTTCTTAAAATCCTGATTATAAGTATAATTAAACACCGTTGCGCCTTCCGGGAAATCCTCCGCATTGATAAGGCCTCCACGGAAATGGATGTTCTTGTCGGAAGGAAGAATGGCGTTCGCATACAAATGTCCGAACTGTTCTCCGTTAAATTCAAAATCTTTAATCAACGCACTACCTAACAGCAAGTTGCGCCCGTTGAAATCGCGCATCTGCACGTTTGCCGACAACGCGCCGCCCAGGTGCATCTTGTCTGTTTTGATGAATTGGTTGACCAGGTCGATACCCAAATTGTCGATTGTCGCCACCAAGCTGTCGCCGACCTTGCCCACATAGCCGTTGACAAACACCTGGCTTTCATTAGAATTCAGGACGACATTGTCGATTTTCACCGTTCCGTGATCGACCGTAACGAGGTGGTCTTTATTGAATGAGAACGGGAATTCCTTAAAATAGACCTCTGACTCAGTGATTTGCGCCGTGATTTTGCCGCCATCCAAGAAGTTGACGCGTGCCCCTAACAACGACTTATGCGACGAGATGACCGCCGGATTATTCCAGTCCAGACGGCAGGCCAACGTTTGAGGATCGACATCCGCTTCCATAGAAATATTGTCAAAAGCGAAATTGCCCTTTTCACCGATCAAAAGCGACCGCACACTTCCATTGGCTTTGAAAGATGCTGTGCCCTTGGAATTTGCAAGCAATTGCACTTGCTGAATTTGAACATTATCCCCGATATAAATTTCTGGAGAAGATACATTGATATAGTCTTGTGAGTGGTTGGCATCACCACGGATTTTCACTACGGAATTGTCACCGATGCGAATTGTCGGCGCGAACATCTCCAAAATCGGCGTAAGGTGGTGTGCCGTGACGTCAAGGTCAAATTCGGGATTTTCCACATCTGCATAAAGCGGAGCCGACACGTTTCGCGCAGGCAGCAGATTGCCGCAATAGGTATAGACCATATCGATGATGGCGGTCGGGACGTCCTTGATGTCGTAATTCGTGGAAAGCACGACGTTGGCCAAATCGGACGAAAAACGCAGAATCTGCTTCTCATCACTGGCCAAACTAATCAGGCGGACGCGGTCCATCGCCAACGACTTGCCGTCTTGTGTGTATGAAATGCTGTCAATGAACACATCACCATTCATCTCCTTCAGCTTGTTGCCCGCCAGGTCGCAGTCGAGATGGCTGACGTTCAGCGTGACCTCCGGGTGCAACTGGACATAACGCACCAGTTTTTCGAAGCCGTCGGTGGTCGTACTGTCAACCAAAGGAAGATGAGCGAATAACTTACTGAAATTCAGATTGTCGATGCTCGCTTCGGCGTGATATTCATTCTGTTTTTTCGACAAATCCATATTGCCATTGAACGCCAGCGCGCAGTTAGGATCATTGAGGGTGGCCTGAGCCGCCAGTTTTTTGTTACCGTATTTTCCAGAGGCGCGGAGGTGCTGGAGCGGATAACCCTTTAACTGAATGCGCGAAATGTCGGCTTTCACATCCGTAACCAACGTCGCTGCCAAATCGTTCATATCAGCGACGGAACCTTTCGCGGACACTTTGCCCGTAACCCCGCCAACCATATTGACAGAAGGCAATAATTTATTGATAGCCAAACCTTTCGTACTAACGTCAGCAGAAAAGTCCACACCGTCATCTCCATCGTGGCTGGCCGTGGCAAAATCGGCAACAATGTCGCCAAAGTCTGTCAACATGTTGGTTTTTACCGCAAAATTATCGGAAACCACACCTTCATACTCCAAGTCCATCGTCACCTGCCCCAGACGTGCCACCTGTTCCGGGATGGGAATGGTCTTGCCGCCAGGCAGCTTGAACTCTTTCAACTCGTTCAGATCCACCGTCGTCTGCGCAAATTTCGCCTTGATGTCGGCATTGAAAAAGTCGGTGACATGATCCAACGTCAGGTCGCCGACAAAATGCGTATTGTCGGCAAAACGGGCATCCAAATTGGTGATATTCAAGTTGTTGATAGGACCTTTAACAATGGCGGAAAACACGAGTTCGTTGTCCATACCTTCTGTCTGCGGCGCGAAATAGCAGATATCGCACATGTTCACCGTAGAGGTCTTGGCCTTGACATTGAAGTTGATTTTGTTCAAAAAGTCACCATAGTCCTGCCAATTGTCGTATTCGAAGGCGAAATCCATGAAAATGCGGCTGTTAGGTGTTGCTACAGTGGCATTTTTGATACTGAGGCCAGATGGGCCGATGTGGAATTTGCCAGACAAATTCAACAGTTTGAAACCGGTATATTGCGTTAATGCGAGGTGGTCGAAATCGGCAGAAATGTCGGAGCCCACCAAGTTGAAATGATTCAATGTGGCATTGATATTCTTCAATTCGAAATATCCGAAATCGATCTTACCCGCGTCTTTGGTAGTGCAGACCGCGTCATTTCTATACAAAAAGTACGCATTTTTTAGAATAATGGCGGGAGAAGACATAACGAACGGCTGCGGATTTTTCTTCTCTTTTTTGAAATTTTTCGCCCACAGCGAGATGTTGACGGCGTCATCCCCTTTGTATTTCCGCACAATGACCTTTAGGCCTTCGCTGTCAATGTCCGACAAGCCCACTTTTATAGGATCGAGTTGCAACGATGTGAGACGACTTTTGAGTTTTTTTGCGCCGAGCATCGGGTTGCCGTGAGCATCGTGAATGGTGAAGTCCTCAACATACAATTTAAGCGTCGGGCTTAGATAAATATGGCCGATAGTGATTTTTGAATTCCACTTTTCAGACAGTTTTTCGGTGACGACACCGACGATTTTCTCCTGAATTGGGGGAACAAAAATAAGTCCAACGACGAGCAGATCGAGGGCGATAAAAATACCCACAATCCACAGGAGTGTCTTTATGATTTTTTTCGTAATTTTGCGTTTCAAAATTCAGCTCTTATGTCAACTTATATTCTTGGTGTAGAATCCTCGTGTGACGATACCTCTGCGGCGGTTATCGAAGGAACTTCGATTTTGTCAAATGTCATTGCTTCTCAAAAAGTTCACGCCGAATACGGCGGGGTAGTTCCAGAGTTGGCATCGCGCGCACATCAGCAAAATATCATCCCTGTAGTAGATACTGCACTCAAGCGTGCAAAAATACATAAAAATCAAATATCTGCGATTGCTTATACAAATGGTCCCGGCCTTTTGGGTTCGCTGCTCGTAGGTAGTTCATTTTCTAAGGCCATGGCGTATAGTTTGGGCGTTCCGCTGATTGAAGTTGACCACCTCCAAGCGCACGTTTTGGCGAATTTTTTGGAGAAAAACGGTGAAAAACGCGACAAGCCCACCTTCCCGTTCCTCTGTCTGACCGTTTCCGGCGGGCACACGCTGCTACTGAAAGTCAATGACTATTTCGATATGGAAATTCTCGGACGAACCATTGACGATGCAGCGGGCGAGGCATTCGACAAAGCCGCCAAAATCCTCGGCCTCCCCTATCCCGGCGGTCCCGTCATCGACCGACTGGCCAAAGAGGGCGACCCGAAACGCTTTTCCTTCGCCATTGCGCATCTGCCTGGCCTCGACTACAGCTTCAGCGGTCTCAAAACATCTTTCCTATACTTCGTCCGCGACAACCTCAAAACCAACGAAAACTTCATCGCCGAAAACCAAGCCGACTTGGCCGCATCCATGCAATATGCGATTATCAAGTCGCTGACCAACAAAGTGGAACGTGCGCTGAAGGAGACAAAATGCAAGGATTTGGTCATCGCCGGCGGCGTCTCCGCCAACAGCGGTTTGCGCAACGCCATGCAGCTTTTGGCCGACAAATACCACCGCCGCCTCTTTGTCCCAACCATCGACCTGACTACCGACAACGCTGCCATGATTGCCGTCTGCGGTTATTTCAAATTCCAAAAAGGTCAATTCTCAACCATCCATGCCGCCCCATATTCTGCTGCACGTCAATCACTTATTGATAACCAACAAAAATAGCCATCCCCTATTCATAATTCACTCCCATTAATCACTATTTTCCCCTTTTATGAAATTATCTTATCGTGAAATTTTCAATAAACTAAAAAAACGCGATTTCGCGCCCGTCTATATTCTTTCCGGAGAAGAGCCGCTGTATATCGACAAGATTTCCGATTATATTGAGAAAAATGTCATGGAGGAAGCCGACC
>JAKSMF010000027.1 GCA_024400775.1 Bacteroidales bacterium
TGAGAGATGAGAGATGAGAGATGAGAGATGAGAGATGAGAGATGAGAGATGAGAGGGCTTGCCCTCTGACACAACACTGTCGCAATAAAAAAAAGAGCGACAGAAAACTCCGGCGCTCTTTTTTTATTACTACGAAAAAGATTAAATCATCATGTTGGGCATGTCCTCGTCCATCATGGCTTCTTCGTCGCGCGGGTTGACGGAGCGTTGGAGGGAAGCAACCAAAGAACCAATCATTTTCGTCAGTTCCATCAGTTGGTTTCTGGAGTATTCCTTGTCGCTTTCATTAAGAATGTTAAGGCGGGAAGCGACTTCGGTATAGACAACGCATTCTCTAACAGAACTTTTGGCCATCTTCAGGTAGTAAACGAATTGTGCTTTGTTGCGGGCAGAACCTTCGGCAATATTCATGGCAATGCCTTGAGCCGATTTAACGAAAAGATCCGTCACGGTATTTCGACAATTCTCTGGAAATGTAGTAGTTACAGAATGCACCCAATTGATGTAATCAAGTGCCTTGGCATAGATGCGCAGGTCTTCGAATCTGAAGAAGCTTACGTTGTTTTCTTGTTCGTTCATAATTGTACAGGTTTTAGTTAGAAAATCGCAGCAAAGATAAAATTTTTTTTTTAATTAAATGCTTTTTTTTATAAAAAAATTAACTTTTTTTGAATATTTTTCTCATTGTATTGATAATCACATTCTTACATTGTACCAAAATGCGATTTTATCTCTGCGGCGAAATTCGTATTTATTGTTTGATGAATTTTTCTGTATCAATAATTTGTTGATTATTAACAAATTGTATGAAATACACTCCGGTTGCGAGGTGCGATATGGAAATCTCGGATTCTTTTCCGCTGAATGCGTTCTGCATGATTACTCTTCCGAAGGAATCGTAGATGCGGTAGGTCGTGGCTTGACTGTTTTCGGGTACTACGAGATGCAGTCTGTCGGTAGCGGGATTGGGATATAGAGTGAAGTGTGTGGGTTCGTTTTCAATAATGCCGGTGTGCTCAATCGCAGCGCCAACGACCGGACGAACCATCGGTGTACCTTTGAGGAAGGGTTCGCGCCATTCATTGGCGGTTTTGTAAACCCAATGTGCGCGTGAGTCGGTGTTTTGGTCGAAACCGAGGTTCAGCTGCACGCTGTGATTCTGGTAAAAACCCACATAGAACGTGCCTTCGATAGGAAGCCCTTCGTCAATGTAGTAAGTGACGAACTCTTCCGTGTTGGCGGCGTGCGCTGGAATCTGGTCGCTCATATCGTACAACATTTCTCCTGGCAACCCATTCTCATCGCCCCAAACCATGAGCGTAAATGGCTCAAAATTAGCATCATCCAATACGGAATTGAACCACATGCGCACGGCACGCAATGTGTCGGGTTGGTTCAGCGTGAAACGCATCGCAAAATAGACTTCGGGATGCGTCATGTTGGATAGTAATGAGTAGCCGGCTTCCGCGGTGCCGTCGTCGTATGCGTAGTAATTGTTGAATTTCTGGAGGAAAACGCATGTGTCGTTGTTGCGCAATTGGCTGCCAGCACCAACCTCCTGGAAAATATGCGTGATTACGAAAGTCGCACTGTCGGCATTGTCGGTCGGTAGGGAAGTGAAGTTGAATGCCGGCGTGGCGTGTACCTGCGCATCGTGCAAACCGTGTGTCCAGTAAGGTTGGACGTTTTCGTTATTCGGCGTGTAACTGGTGACCTGCGCACCGCCCTGTTTTCTTATATTATAGGTATAATAACCGTTTTTTACCGTGTTGGAAAGATTAACCAGCGCATTTTCAAAATGATTGTCCAACTCGCTGTCGCGGTACTGGCTCCACGGCATCGCCTGATATTCGCGAAGAATGGAGGTCGTCGGCGTTACAAAGGCAAGGTCGTTTTGGTAAATGTCGTCGTAAGTGCGGTTGACATCCAACTTTACGTAGTCAATGTTCCACTGATCCACATTGCTGGCCCAGCCGACGACGCTGTTGTCCTCCAAACTGGCGAGGTTGCGGAAGCGGAATTGGAAGTTGTTGATAAGCCAGCTCTCGTCGGTAATCGGGATGAGCACCTGCTTGAAGTATTGTTTGTCGTTGGCAGCGAGCCACTCATCCAGCAGTTCGCCCGGCGCGCTCCAAATGTGCTGCCACACCATCTCTTCACCAAGGAGTGAGTCGCAGGGAAGTGAAATCATATCGCCAGGGAAGGCGGCGTTTTCAAATACATAGAAGAGACCGTCTAAGAACGGATTTTCGAGAGTGTCACCGATGACGTACATTTCGTCTTCGCCCAAGAAGTAGTCGCAGTAGTTGTAGCCGGTGAAGACGATGTTGCCGGTGGCGTAACCGAATTCCAGAATGAGGGAGTCGCGGCCTTCAGGACGATTGCCCAGACGTTCCCATTCGACACCGGTGAGCGAACCGCCAGCAGGTTGGTAGTAGAAACTGAGATAGAGCGAGTCGGCGATGCGCATCTGTCGGTTTTGGGTGAAGTTGTAATCGAGGCGGATGGGCTGCGATGTCAGTGCGTCAGCGGTAAAACCGTCGGCACAGGCCGAAAGATAGACTTTGCCGTTCTCATCAAGCGCGTCCAACGTCGCCACACCCATCGTGGGTGGCTGGATGGCAAAGGTGCGGTTCACAAATGCGTAGCGGTCCTGCCACAACGCCGGATTCGGATAGCCGGTGTAGTTGGAAAAGTCGTCAATGAAAGGAAGCTGCAAAACGCTGCGCACGGGCGCAACCGACTGCTTCTGAGCCTCGCTCGCTACCTGCTTGTTGACGGGCAACCCTGTCAGAACTTCTTGTGCGTTTGTTGTATATATGCTGATAATCAGTATGATAAAAGGTAAAAGGGAAATTTTCTTCATAAAAGTGATGGAATTGAGCATTAAAAATCAAAGTCCTCTTGTTCGCTTTCGGTGTCGTCGTATGTGTCTTCGTCGGTGCCGTAGTCAACCGGATTGCGGCGGGGCACACCGACTTCGAGTTTGATTTTTTCGCCTTGTTTGATTTCCGTACCGGCGGCGATGACCTTGCCCGTTTTTTCGCGGTATTGGCCCAGCACGAGGTTTGGCGAGTCGCTTTCTGTTTCTACCACGGTGCCTAATTCAAGACCGGAATCTTCCAAAATGTGTTTGGCTTGACGGAGCGTGATATTGCCTGCCAGCTGCGGCATTTTAACTGTTTTGGGAATGGCGGTGGTAATTGTCAGTGTCACTTTGCGACCGCGTTTTACGTTTGAGTTGGCCAACGGCTCCTGGCGCACCACCGTCCCTTCGGGCTTGCTGGCATCGAAAATCTTTACGTTGCTAACCTCGAAGGTGAACTCTTCTGTCTGAGAATCCGGGCAACCGGCATAACATTTGCCTACATAGTTCGGCATGGGCAACTCTTCCCCATGATGTGTGTATAAAGATATAATCTTCAATACACCCCAAATAATGAAAAGGGTTATGACGATGGCCAGAATGATGTGAAATCCCAACCGGCGAGGGGTAAAAAACTCAAGAAATCTATTCATAACGCTTATAACTGCAATTTCGATAAAATATTTTATGCGGCTGCAAAGTTACGCAAAAAAACGGAAACATCACCCGAAAACGAAAAAGTATTCGGCAGTAAGCAGGAGGCAATATTAATTAGGAACGAGAAATTAGGAATGAGGAATCGGGGATGGGCAAATCCTGCCATCAATCTTCTGACCTCCGACCTTGTAAATTAATTTTCAATTTTCAACTTTCAATTAAAAAGTTTTCCACTTTCCTCTTTCAGCTTTTTACAGTACCGTCACCGTGCCCTTCTCAATGCGACGATAGTCGTTGCCGTCGAGGTAGGTGATGCGGTAGGTATAAACGGTGTTGGTCAGAAGCTTGCCGTTTACCGTGCCGTCCCAACGGAAGTGCGGGTCGGTGGAACGATAAATCAGCCGGCCCCAACGGTTGTAGATGGTGACTTCAACGTCGGAAATCATGTCTGCGATCATGTCGGGAATGAAGAAAACGTCGTTGTTGCCGTCTTCGTTGCTCGGCGTGATGGCGTTAGGCAAGAACATGTAGAACGCACAGGTCGGAATGAAGATCTGCCCCGACTGTTGGCATTGACCGGTATAAGCGGTTGCGATATAGGTACCGGGATGGGTTACTGTAATTACGGGCTCGGTCTCGCCAGTGTTCCAATGAAGGTTGTCAAGTGTGGTAATTACTTGTAACACAGCTTCGTGATTCTCACAGAAGTCTTCGGTGAGGTTGGTCATCTCGAATGAATTTTCCACAATGTGCAGTCTCAGCGAGATACTGCTGTCACAGCCGGCCGCGGTGGAACGCACAAAATAGTAGTCGCTCCATTCGGGCGTGCCGACATCGAAAGTGGTGTCGGCGGGCAGGTAGTGGTAGGGGAGCTGCGTTTCGCATACAGTGCGCTCATCTTCAATGAAATAACCTGGATTTACGCGTAAGTGCAATGTGATTACGCTGTCACAGCCATCCTCCGTGGGAAAATGTTCGGAGTAGGAACCGGTTTCGGTATATGTATTGCCAAAGAAGATGTAGCTTTCGCCAGCGCAAATGGAAGCCTCTTGTTCCACTACGACAGCAGGCAACACGGTGAGGTGCAGAATAATGTTGCTGTCACAGCCGGCCGCTGATTGTAGCGACTGCTGGTAGGTTTCGGTGCCAGGCTGGTTGGCGTTGATGCTAAACCCATACTGGTTATAGACTTCGCCCTGACAGATGGTGTCGGTGTATTCGGCTTCGTATGCGTTGCTGACGGTTACGGTGAACGAGGCGGTAGCGGTACACATGCCGCCGGTGGTTCCGGTGACGGTGGAAGTGGTTGTCTGTAATGGTCTTACCGTGATGTCTGCGGTGGTGGTCCCAGTGTTCCAAATGTACGTTTCAGCGCCGGTTGCCGTCAGCGTGGCGGCACCGCCGTTGCAGACCGAGCCTGTGCCCTGAATGTCAAGGTTGGGCGCCGGGTGAACGATGAGCTGGCACGTGGTGGTCTGTCCGTATGAACTGCCGTTCCAAATGCGCATGCTGTAAGTGCCGGCGTCGGCAACCGTTACGTTGGGAAGCGTGAGGGTGTTGGTCTGTGTCGTTTGCGAGAAGTTGTTGGGACCGGTCCAGGCATAGTGGACTGCGCCTAAGGAGGATTGTGCGGTGAGCGTCGCCGTTTCGCCTTCGCAAACCTCGTCGCCCGTTACAGGTGCGGTGATGGTGCAGTCGGTTTCCGCCGTCGAACTGGCATCGCTGGTGAAATTGATGTTCCCGTAAACACCTTCCCAGTTGGAGATGAAAACGATGTACCACTGCCCGACCTGCGCGTTGCGGATGTGTATCCATTCGGTCGGCGACGGCGTTGAACTGCAGTCAACCAGCCGTCCTGACGGATTCGGATTGTACCAGTCTGTAGTCCAAGAACTTCCGTAGGTGCTACTTAACGAATTGTAATCTACGTATGTCGGGTGGTGACTGAAAATCTGCATCCCCATGTCCATGTAGTAATAGTTGTAATAAACCGAAGAATAGTCGGTGGCGAGGTTGTCGTACAGGTAGTTACTCAGACTATTGGGATAATTGGCGCACATGTTGTTCATGTCGGCATCGGTGAACGGCCCCCAGCAGGCATAGTCGATGTCGCCGCCGCCGGTGTGCTGCAAGAAGATGGTGAGGTTGCCGGCGTGACTGATTTTCATCTTAAACCAAGCGGGGTTATAGCCGCCGTCGTACGGGTCGATGCAACCGGTGGTGTTTAGATAATAAAGTTCAGATGCATAGCCGCTTGTGCCGGCAGCATAGGTTAAACCGTATGGGTTTTGGTCGGTGCAGCAGGGCGTCGCATTCATCTGTCCTCCACTGCACAAACAATTCGCCACCTGGGCAAAACTTTGTTCGTTCAGTAAGCAGCAGAGTATAACAAAAACGACGCTTAAAATGTGTGTTTTAGCGTTCTTCATAGTTCTCAATAAAATCGTGCAAAATTACTATTTTTTTTATTAAACGAGAATAAAAAAACGTATCTTTGCAAATTCATTAAAAAAAATATTATTATGATGAAATTTGATTTCGAAGGCGTGCGGAATTTCGTTCCGTCAGATGCATTTCAACAACTTGAAGAAAGATTAAATATTTCTTATAATCAATTAATTACACAGTCTGGAGCTGGAAATGACTTTGTGGGTTGGCTCAACTTGCCGGAAGAAATCGCACCTGCGGAAGTGAATGCCGTAAAGGAGGTCGCCGCGCGCCTGCGTCAACAGTCGGAGGTCGTTGTGGTCATCGGCATCGGAGGCTCCTATTTGGGCGCCCGCGCCGTGATCGAAGCGTTGCAACACCATTTCCGTTCGCTGGAACAGAATGCCAATGCCCCGCTCGTCTTGTTCGCAGGTAACAATATGAGCGAAGACTATCTTTTTGATTTACAGTCGGTTTTGGATAAAAAAGATTATTCCATCATCGTTATTTCTAAGTCAGGCACCACCACCGAGCCGGCCATCGCCTTCCGTATTTTCAAAGAACATTGTGAGAAAAAATATGGCAAAGCCGCCGCCCGCAAGCGCATCGTCGCCGTTACCGATCGTCAGCGTGGCGCTTTGAAACAATTGGCAACCCAGGAAGGTTATGACACTTTCGTCATTCCCGACAACGTCGGCGGTCGCTACTCCGTTCTGACACCGGTCGGTTTGCTGCCCATCGCTGTCGCTGGCTATGACATTGATGCTCTGCTCAATGGCGCACGCCAAATGCGCCAGCAGTTGATGGTTTGCGATTCCGTTAATGACAATCTTGCACTTCAATATGCCGCCCTTCGCAACTATTTATATAATAATGGTAAGAAAATGGAGCTGATGGTCGCCTACGAACCGCGTTTGTACTACTTCATCGAATGGTATAAACAGCTTTTCGGCGAAAGCGAAGGCAAGGAAAACAAGGGCGTGTTCCCAGCAGGTTGCATTTTCTCTACCGACCTTCATTCGTTGGGACAATACGTTCAAGAAGGCGAACGTATGTTGTTTGAAACGGTGATTTCGGTCGAAACAGCGCGCCACACGTTGCCCATTCCTTTTGATGAACAAAATACGGATGGCCTTAACTATTTGCAAATGAGAAAGATTCAGGACATTAACCAGATTGCTGAATTGGGAACGCGCATGGCACATATTGACGGCGGCGTACCCAATATGCGAATCGTGATTCCTGAAATTAGCGAAAATACTTTGGGCGAAATGATTTATTTCTTCGAATTTGCCTGCGCCATCGGCGGCTATCTTTTGAAAATCAATCCGTTCAACCAACCCGGCGTTGAGGCTTATAAGAAAAATATGTTCAAACTGTTGGGGAAATAGTTTCCAATGAAAAATCTTGATCTGACAGAAATTCGCCATTCGTTGCATCGTTTGGCGGAACCTTCGGGCTACGAAGTTGAAACTCACAAATTTATCGTCAGTCTGCTGAACGATTTTCATCCGACGGCGATTCACACTTTTGAAAACAGCCAGAACATTTTGGCTGTTTTCGATTCCGGACAGCCCGGGGAGACCTTGCTGTTTCGTGGCGACTTTGATGCCGTGCGCGTGGATGAAACGATGGCTGTGCCGTACGCTTCCAGCACGCCCGGGGTGGCACACAAATGCGGCCACGACGGGCACACTACCGTTTTGCTGGGACTGGCGGAACGGTTGCATCAGTCGCCGATAACTCGCGGACGGGTTCTGCTGTTTTTTCAGGCGGCGGAAGAAACGGGTGAGGGCGCTGGCAAGTTGTTGGAGACCAACATTTTAGAAAAAATCCGGCCCGACATGGTGTTCGCTTTCCACAATATTCCGGGCGAGCCGTTAGGAACGGTGATATGTCGCCCCGACAGCTTCACCTGTTCGGTCATCAGTTGCGATATTGAGTTGCACGGCAGTACGTCGCATGCTTCAGAACCGTTGAAGGCCGTTTGTCCGTATGAGGTCGCCAAGGTCATCACCGACCGCCTCCTTGCGCTCAATCGCTATGATATGCGTCAGGAGGATTTTTGTCTGGTCACCTTGGTGGAATTTCGGATAGGGGAGCAGGCGTACGGGGTTACGGCTGGGCATGGCGTGTTGCGTTTTACGCTTCGCGCGAAGGATGATGCGCTTTTGCAAAAGACCAAGGCAGTTGTGCAAAATGTTGTCGCCGAGGTGATTAGCACGCAGTCAAGGATAACCAGTCGGATTTCGTGGAAGGAGTACTTTGCAGCATCGAAAAATCATGCGGGCGCGGTGCAGCGGTTGCAGCGGGCTGCCGAACGATGTGGCTTGGCTTACAAGGAAAAAGAGGTCCCGTTTTCGTGGGGTGAGGATTTCGGTTTGCTAACACAGCATTTCGACGGTGCCTTATTCGGCATCGGGTCCGGTGAAGGGCACCCCTCATTGCACAACCAACAGTTTGACTTCCCGGATGCAATCCTTCCGGTCGGCGTCGCCCTGTTCCGAGAATTGTGCGAGTGTGGGGCCTAACTGGCGCATACCGTGTTTTCACTTTTTCGCCCTTTTTTCTCCCAAAATTAGTGTAGATTTTACACAAATAAAATTCATCCTTTGTGATTATTTTTATAAATTATTGAATATCAATAAAATAATTTTGTGTAAAATTTACGCAAAATATATTTTTGTATTGTAAATAGTTGTACTTTTGTGTCGGTTTAACGCAAATAAAAATCAATTATTAACCACATAAAAAAACAGCTATGAAATTTACACATTTATTAAAAAGGAAGACGGCTCAGGAATCGTTTGCTACGAAATGTAATGTCGAGAAATCGGATGTAAAAGGTAAAACTCGGGTTTATAATCTTGTAATATTGGACGAAAGCGGTTCGATGGGGTCGATTCGGAACGCGGCGATTCAGGGTTTTAACGAGACGTTGGGCGGCATTCGTTCAGCACAGGAGAAATTTAAGGAGACGCAGGTGCATTTTGTCTCGCTTTTAACCTTTTGTTCCTGCAAGAAAAAGATGATTTATGACAAGATTCCGGTAGAAAAAGTACCGAATCTTACCACAAAAGAGTACTCGCCGTGTTGCGGCACGCCTTTGTATGATGCGATGGGCTTTTCGTTGAATGCGTTGGAACATGAAATTAAGGATATGGAGGATGCGACGACGATGGTGACGATTATTACGGATGGAATGGAAAATTCATCGCGGGAGTACAGCGGCGCATCAATCAAGGCGTTGGTGGATCGTTTGACGAACGAAGAGGGCTGGGTGTTTTCGTATATCGGTACGAATCAGGATGTTCAGGCGGTTTCAGCTAGTCTTAATATTACTAATTTCATGTTTTTCCAGGACAATGAGGAGGATATGAAGCGTGCATGGCGTTCAGAGCAACATGCAAAAATGCGTCATTTCGAATGTATGGAAGAGGCGGCTCCGGAGTTGGCGTGTATGTCCGCTTCAGAGCGAAAATCCAGACGCGCCAAGATGAACAATTCGCGTGCGTTTTTCGTTGATCTTCAAACTGTTGAGGAACGCATTACGCCTGAAGTGGTGAAAACTCTTGCGCCAAATGAAGTGTTTGTCTTTGGCAGCAATACGAATGGCAGCCATAGCGGTGGCGCGGCATTGGCGGCAGTTTCGCAGTTCGGTGCCAAGGTCGGACAAGGCGAAGGATTGCAAGGCCAAAGTTATGCCATCCCGACTGTGGGCTGTACGATTCGGGAAACGCAAGCCGCCATTGAACGTTTTGTGGAGTTCGCGAAACAAAATCCGGACCTTAAGTTCTTCGTCACCCGCATCGGTTGTGGGCATGGCAGCCGTTCGGTGGAAGAAATGGCAAATATGTTCACTTACGCGGTGAATTGTCCGAACATTTGTCTGCCCAAGGATTTCTGGCCGCACGTTATTTAGAGCTGAGAACTGTGAGTGGAGAGTTTTTTTAATTGAAAATTGAAAATTAGTTTGTAAAGTTTAATACTGTTGCGATAAAGTTTTTAAAAATCATATAAGTTGTTGATATAATATAAGATACAAGCGTTCTTTGATTTTTTGATTTGAATATTATTTCTATATTACCACCCCTTTATCCCCTCCTTAAAAAGGAGGGGAATTCATGCTGACGCTTGATTTTTTATCTTCAAAATAAATATCGTAACAGTACTATGTAAAGTTTATAAAGTGAGGCGTGGGGCTTCACTTCTTATCTTCTTCACTTTTCTTAGTTTCTTAACTTCTTCACGGCACGCTGGAAGTTAAGTTCACGCTGGACAATTGCAGCGTGAACATCTAACTCTTTCCGACTTCTAACTGAAAAAAAAGCCGTATTTTTGCACGCAAATACGGACTAACGGAAATCATCCTTTTTTTGCGAAAGGAAGGACTAATTTAAGAAACGACTATGGAAGAATGCATGAAAGACGGAATGTTTTGCTATAAGTACCCACGTCCGGCCGTGGCGACCGACTGCGTGATTTTTGCCTTTGATGGTAAGGAATTACAGGTTTTGTTGATACAGCGCGGCGGCGAACCGTACAAAGGCATGTGGGCCTTTCCGGGCGGTTTCTTGAATATGGATGAAACAGTGGAGGAGGGCGCGCGTCGCGAACTGCTGGAAGAAACCTCTTTTGTGCCCGGCGTGTTGGAACAGTTCCACACCTTTTCGAAGGTCGATCGCGATCCGCGTGAACGGGTGCTTTCGGTGGCTTTCTATGCGCTGGCGAAGTTCGCGGAGGTGCGCGGCGGCGACGACGCTGTCGATGCCCGTTGGTTTCCGGTGAACCAACTGCCGAAGTTGGCTTTCGACCATGCCGAGATTTTCCAGATGGCGTTGGAACGTTTGAGGGAAAAAATCCATTTCGAGCCTGTCGGATTTGAACTGCTGGACGAATCATTCTCTATTCCACAACTGCAGCGTCTGTACGAGGCGATTTTGGGAACTCAGTTCGACCGTAGGAATTTCCATCGTAAAATATTGCAACTCGGCATCTTAGAGCCGGTAAAGACAGAACCGGGAGAAAAGAAGAAGGTGGACTACGACGCTGTTTGGGAATCAAAATTGGTGATACGTGATGTCAATCAATTGTTTTGTGCCGAACCGCCGGGTGAATATTATGCTTGTCCGCCTTCCTCAAAAAGCAAAAAAACTTCAAATGATTCGATATGCTCCGACATTAGGCCGATAGAGTCGGTGGCAGAGGATGCCGCCGTGGTTCATAATGCCGAGGTCGGGCGCAAGCCACAAAAGTTCCGTTTTAATCTGTTGGAATATCTTAAATTAAAGAAGAACAAGAATTTCCGGCTGGAGTTCTAAAACTGGAAGTAAATAAAGGGCTGAACTTCGCTGCTTTGTAGTTGTAAAATACATTGTATCAGTAAGATAAATGCAATCGCTTTAATGATGAAGGGCGTGCGGACGTACATGTCTTCCACTTCGGAGAATTTTGAAGCCGGAATGGCGTGAATCACCGCCACCGTCGCGAGCAGGATGATGAAAAGCGGTCGGGCTTCCACAACGGCCAACAGTGTGCCTGGAGCTGATACGGTGCATGCCTGCTGAAGAATGACGATGGCATCAGCGAAAGAGTTCGCACGGAAAAAGACCCAAAGCGCGGAAACGAAGGCGAGCGTGAGCAGCCAACCGAAAACTTTGGCGATACGGAAGCGTTCGAGCTTTCCTTTCGTGAGTTTTCTCCAGATTTTGTCGATGGCTAGACCAACGCCGTGCATGCCTCCCCAAAATACGAATTTCCAGTTCGCACCGTGCCACAAACCACCAATAAGCATGGTAATCAATAAGTTGATGTAAGTGCGGAGCCTGCCTTTACGGTTGCCGCCGAGCGGAATGTAAAGATAATCGCGTAGCCACGACGATAGGCTGATGTGCCAGCGGCGCCAAAAATCGGTAAGCGAGGTCGCCTGGTAGGGTTTGTTGAAGTTGATGCCCAAATCAAACCCCATCATTTTGCCCATGCCGATGGCCATGTCGGTGTAGCCCGAGAAGTCGCAGTAGATCTGCGCCGTGTAACCGAGAATCGCCAACAGGGTTTCAATGCCGGAGTAAGCGCCCGGCGTTCCGAAAATCAGGTCGTTGTATTGCGCCAAATAGTCCGCCACCGTCTTTTTGAACAACCCCTGCATAATGAGGAAGAACCCCTTTTCGATTTCTATCGGATTGATACTGACGGATTTATTTAATTGAGGCAAAAAGCTTTTGGCGCGCACGATCGGTCCGGCGACGAGTTGCGGGAAGAAGGTGATGTAGAAAGCGTAATTCAGAAAACTTTTTTCTTCCGGAAGTTCCTTTCTGTAAACATCTATGGCGTAACTTAAAAGCTGGAAGGAGTAAAATGAAATGCCGATGGGAAGGAAAATGTCGAGCGGTTGAAATTCGTGATTCGTAAGATGACAGAAGTTTTCGTAAAAGAAGTTTGCATATTTAAAATATCCTAAAATGCTGATTATGAATATGATTGTAAGCGAAAGCCAGCATTTCCGTTTCCCGTTTTCACGATGACTCATTATCTTGACCATGCCATAGGTGACGATGAGCGTTCCAATTAGAAGGAGGACAAAAATACCGCTGGTTTTATAATAGAAAAACAGGCTGAAGGCGAGAAGGAACAGCGTGCGGCTCAATTTGTTGCGATAAATGGCAGCATAAATCGTCAGCACGAGGATGAAAAAGAACATGAAGAGGAAGCTGTTGAACATCAACGGTGCTTCCGGATGATATAGTAAAATCTCTTTAAGCCAGTCCATTATCGTTTTGAGTTAGCAGGAAGTAAAATGGTATATGGTATCTTTCCAGCGGGCCGGTCGGGGAATTCCATAATGACGCGATGTGCGGCGTCGTTGTATAGATAGCTGGCGATGCTGTCCATCCATTTGTATGCAGAGTTGCGAGCTGGATGCACATGGTCTTTCGTCCGCTGAAAACTTAAACGTCGGGAATCAAAATAATGACCTTGACCGATATTTTCTTCAATTAAAGCATCGATACCGGTGTCGTTTTTCCAGTTTGGAGGTCCAATCCAGATGTAAGGTAAATCACCGATTTGTTCTAAAATATGTCTGATGTAAGGCTCTCTAATCGCTTTTACATTCTTGGCTGACAGTTCGTTAGACCCAAGGGAGATGATGATGTAGGTGGGCTTGAAGTCGTTGATGAAATGTGTAAGCGTGTCACTTGTGCCGTAACTTTCCGTGGTGGAACTGTACCAGATGACGGCCTCCATTGTGTGTCCGTTTTTTCGGCAATAGTCATTGAGACGCAGGCGGATGTATTCGCCCATCGAATCGCCAATGAGTAGAAAACGCTGGCGTGAAGTGTCGAGAATGCCGTTCAGCGCGTAAAAGTCCTGTCGTGCGGCTGCTTTTTGGCAACTGTCGTTCGTGATGATGGCGCAATTTTGAGGCGACGTGTTATGGCTGGCCGCAATATTCTTAATGTTCGCCTTTTTAAGCGTGAACGAAAATGCTATGTCGTTGGGCATCAGCGCATAGCCGGTAAATAGTAGAAGCGAAGCGAACAAGAGTGCCAGATAAAGAAAGTATGGCTGTTGCGGAAACCGTGATCGGATGTTTGTTGACATTGAGCGTTAAAATAGAGACTTTTTTATCTGAAAATTAAGCCCCTCTTTTACGGCAAATTACTTTGTTTGTTACGAAAAATCAATAGCTCATTCCCGAAACTTTTCGGTACAAATTCAGTGCGTAGCGGTCAGTCATGCCAGAGAGGTAATCGACCAACACGCGCAGTTTGTAATAGTCGGACAGATTTTCAAAATCAACAGCTCCGGTTTCGCGTAAAGCGACGTCTATGATGCTGTCAGACAGTAGTTTAAGCGCGCGGCGGCGGTAGTCTTTCCCTTTGATGAAAAGACATTCGATGAAGAAATTCAGCAGACCGGTCAGCACGTTGTGCCCCACAAGTTCCAATTCGTAAATACTTTTAATGGAAAAAATGTTGTCGATGCAGAATTTCTGAAGGTGGTCGGCGAGGGGAGAGGCCGAGAAAATCAGTTCCTGATTGAAGGTGCCGTTTTCAATGGCGTCGATGTTTTGCTCAAAATTGTTGAAGGCGAGTTCTACCAATTTGGCAATCAGTGCGTTGCGTAGTTTCGTGATTTTCGCACGACCGGGTTCGTCGGCTGCCATGAAGTCCTTGATTTCCGGAAAGTCTTCATTGATGGCATCGCGCAGCATCTCTAACGTATAGAGCTTTTTGCCAAAACCATCTTCCAAATCCATTGTCAGGTAGCAGATGGAGTCGGCGGCTTCTACCAAATAGCAAAGCGGATGTCGCACAATTCTGCCATCAATTAGCAGACCACATTTCTCCACCACCGTATTCAAATACTCCTTTTCTGACTGATACACACCGACTTTCTTCGTTTCAAGTCGGGATTTGTCGATTTCGTCGCAGTTGGGATATTTGAGGCAGGCGGCCAGCGTCGGACAAGTCAGGTTGAGGCCGTAACAGTCGTCGATGCTTTGCAGTTTGGTGAGCACGCGCAGGCCTTGGGCGTTGCCGTCAAAGTGAACAAACTCGCGCTGTTCGTTGGCCGACAGCTTCAGCGGTACGTCGGGACGGGCGAAAAATTCCTTGAAATATCCTTGCATTACCGTTTCTCCAAAGTGGCCAAAGGGCGGGTTGCCAATGTCGTGAATGAGGCATGCGTTTTTGAGAATGACGGAGATTTCGCGAAAAAGTTCGTAACTGCTTTTTTGCGTACGTTCTTGAAATACAGGGCTTTCGCAAAAACGGATGCTGAGCGAGTAGCCGATGGACATCACCTCCATGGAGTGTGTGAGGCGGGAGTGGATGTTGTCGTCGTCGGTGAGCGGAAAAACCTGCGTCTTGGCGTGCATTCGGCGCGTCGCCGGACTGAAAATGATGCGGCCGAAATCGCTTTCGAAGGCGCTTCGTGCATCAACTTGGCGTTGTGAAGGACGGATGCGGGTATCGGTGAGAAGTTGGTCCCAGTTCATGAAAAATAGAGGTGTTTGTTTTGTAAATAGTTGTTTGATAAGTGCTTATTTGTTAACCACTAATGCAGCAGCTCCTAAAATGGCCGCATTGTTGGCGGGCAGTTGCGAGGTGAGGATTTTCGTTTTCCCCTTGAAAATAGAAAGGTTGAATTCGTCAAAATACCTTTTCAATGGCTCAAGCAGCCAATGACCAGCACGGACCGGACCGCCCATCAGGAAGATGGCTTCGGGGGAGGAAAATGTGACTGCGTTAGATAGTGCCAGCGCCAGGTGGCGTGCGGTGATTTCCCACGTTTTCTGTGCTGTCGCATCGCCGCCGTCGGCCATCGCCGTTAGCTCTTTGCAGGTGACACCTTCGTCGTAGGTGATGCCTTTTTCAGAACATAATTCTTTGTATGTCTGTATGATACCGCGTGCGGAGGCGTATTCTTCCAGACAGCCGGCGCGACCGCAGGAACAGGTGCGGCCGTTGGGGTAAAGGATGGCATGACCGAGTTCGCCGGCAAAACCGTCGTGACCATACACCATTTGTCCGTTGATGTATATGCCGCTGCCAACACCCGTGCCTAATGTGATGAGAATGAAGTCGTTCATTGCCTTGGCGCCGCCATAAACCTTTTCGCCGAGGGCGGCGGCGTTGGCGTCGTTGGTGAGTTCCACGTGCGTGTGGAGGCGCGTCTCCATCATCTCTTTCAGCAAAATACGACCTTTGAATTTGAGGTTGGGCGCGTAATCGATGGAGCCGGTGTAGAAGTTCCCATTGGGCGCACCAATGCCGACACCTGCAATATCTTCAATGGATAAATTGTTGTCGGATAATAGTTTGCGAATTTCGTTGGCCAGATCGTCAACGTAGATTTCAACGTCGTCGTATTTGCTGGTGGGCAGGTTGGCGCGACTGAGGCAATTGCCTTGCGCATTTACCAAACCGATATCCGTATTCGTGCCGCCAATGTCGATGCCGACGGCAAACTCCTTATTGCAATGTTCCATTTTTTTATTTTAATGATGAAAATAATGACGATTTTCTGTTTTATTTGCGGCGCAATATTTTTCGTTTGTTGTTTTGCGGCGAAAGATCCTTCGCCGTTACAGCTTACTGCTTACTACTTACTGCTTACTACTTACTACTTACTACTTACTGCTTACTGCTTACTGCTTATTACTTACTGCTTATTACTTACTGCTTACTGCTTACTACTTACTGCTTATTACTTACTGCTTATTACTTATTACTTTCTACTCCTAACTTCTAACTTCTAATTTCTAACTTCTAACTTATTTCAGTGTGTGAACGGCGGTCGGTGTCCATTGTTGGAAAAATTCCAACACATTCTTTTGGTTATAACCTTGACCTTCTTCAAGATAGGCAGAATTTTGAATGTGGATGACGTCGCCCTTTTCGTCTAAAATCACCAAAACGGGAAATCCGAAGCGGGCGGGATTGCCCAACCTCTGCATGGCTTTGGGGTTCTTGTTCGCTTGGGAATAATTGACGTGAATATAGACGAAATTTTCGCTAACAATCTGATTGATTGTTGAATCCTGCTTGATGAAATTGTTAAAACGGATGCACCACGGACACCAGTTCCCGCCCACTTGGCACACCACATATTTGTTGTCGGCAGCGGCTTGTGCGACGGCGGTGTTGATTTGTTGAACGGCATCAATGCTTTCGTCGTATATCTTTTGCGGAGCTTGGGCAAAAGTGCAGACGGACATTATGATAAAAAGAAAAAGAGAAGCGAGCTTCTTCATAACTATCTGTTTTATAAATAATTAGTTTTCGACATAAACGAGCATGCCTTTGAGGTAGCTGCCTTCGGGATGGAAAATATCGACCGGATGGTCGGGACCGGCTTCAAGGTGTCGCAGCACGCGTACGCTCTTTCCCTCCATGGCGGCTGCGGAGAAAACGATGGTTTGGAAGTCCTCTTGTGAAATGGCTTGCGAGCAGGAGAATGTGAAGAGGAAACCGCCTTTTTTCACCTTTTGGAAGGCTTTGCGGTTGAGATTGCGGTAACCCTTGATGCCTTGTTCCTTCACTTTGTGGTGTTTGGCGAAGGCGGGTGGGTCAAGCACGATGACGTCGTAGCTTGCGTCGGGCACATGTTCGAAGAAATCGAATACGTTTTCGGCGTACGAGGAGTGCTTTTTCAGAAAATCGGCACCCATTTCGGCGATGTTGCGTTCGACGTATTCGATGGCCTTTTTCGAGATGTCAACGGAATCAACGTGTGCTGCGCCGCCGGCAAGGGCGTAGGCGGAAAAACCGCCGGTGTAACAGAACAAGTTGAGTACCTTGCGGTTAGCTGAGTATTCGCCGACAAGTTTGCGGCTCTCGCGTTGGTCGAGGAAGAAGCCGGTTTTCTGTCCGCGGATGATGTCGATGAAGTAGGGGATGCCGTTTTCTCGTACCAGCACGTCGTCGAAAGTGCCGTACAGCAGCTGGTCTTCGGGGGTGAAGCCGGGTACTTCGGGCAGCGTGGCGGTGCTCTTGTCGTAGATGGAGCGGATGCGGCTGCCGAAGATGTTGAGCAGAACCTTTACGAAGGTGTCGCGCAGCAGAAACATGCCGTAAGAGTGGAATTGGATGACCACGTTGCCGTCGAACCAGTCGATGATGAGGCCGGGGAGGTGATCGCCTTCGCCGTTGACAAGGCGGAAAGCGGTGGTCTGCGGATTATCCAGCAGTCCGAGTTGTTTGCGGAAGTTGACGGCGTACTGGATTTTTTGTTTCCAGAAGGCCTCGTCGGGCGTGACCTGTGTGAAGCTGAAAACCTTGACGCAGGTGGAGCTGTTGTGATAATGCCCGGTTGCAAGATATTGGTTTTCAAAATCATACACTTCAACAATATCGCCATCGGCCAGACCTTTGTCTTTTTTGGCGATAGCGCCCGAAAACACCCACGGGTGGAAGCGTTGAAGGGATTTTTCTTTGCCGCGTTGTAATGTGATATGCTTCATTTAAATTGAAAATTGAAAGTGGGAAATTGAAGTCGAGCAGCAGGAGCTTGTGCAGTTATTCGGTGTCGTCTTCTTCGTATTGCTTGTGTTTTGCGTAATTACGCCATTTGTCGAGCACTTCGGCGAAGTCGCTGGGCATGTCGGAGTCGAAAAGCATGTATTTGCCGGTGACGGGGTGCACGAAGCCGAGTGACTTGGCGTGTAGTGCTTGGCGGGGGATGGCTTTGAAGCAGTTGCTAATGAACTGTTTGTATTTGGTGAAAGTGGTTCCTTTGAGGATCTCGTCGCCGCCGTAGCTTTCGTCGTTGAAGAGGGGGTGGCCGGCGTATTTCATGTGGACGCGGATTTGGTGGGTGCGGCCGGTTTCGAGGCGGCATTCGATAAGGGTGACGTAGCCGAAGCGTTCAATGACTTTGTAGTGGGTGACGGCGTGTTTGCCGGCGTCGCCGTCGGGAAAGACCGTCATGACGAGGCGGTCTTTGGGGTTGCGGCCCACGTTGCCGACGATGGTGCCCTCATCATCTTTGAAGTCGCCCCAGACGAGTGCTCGGTAGCGGCGGTCGATGCTGTGTTCGAAGAAGTTAGCGGCGAGTTTCATCTGTGCGATTTCCGATTTTGCCACAATCATGATGCCGGAGGTGTTCTTATCGATACGGTGAACGAGGAGGGGCTTAACGTCTTCGCCATCAGCGGTTTTTTGGCCTTGGAAGTGCCAAAGAAGTGCATTGACGAGTGTGCCGTTGAAGTTGCCGAAGGCGGGATGAACGACGAGGCCGGCGGGTTTGTTGATAACGATGACGTCGTTGTCTTCATAAACGATATCGAGCGGGATGTTTTCGGGGTTGATTTCGATTTCGCGGGGCGGGTGGGGGAGAAGAATGGAGATGACGTCGCGCGGGTGGACGCGGTAGTTCGACTTTTCGGGTTTGCCGTTCACGAGGATGCAGCCGGCTTTGGCGGCTTGTTGCACGCGGTTGCGCGAGGTGTTGGCCATCAGGTTGGTGAGGTAGCGGTCCATGCGCAACAGTTCGGTGCCGGGGTCAACGGTAAAGCGGAAATGTTCGTACATTTCGTCGCGTTCTTCGTTGTTTTCTTCGATAATTTCTTCGTTTTCCTTCATAGTAAAAATAAAGTGCAAAAATACGTCAAAATTGTCAAAAGTCGCACGGTGGATAAAATATTGTTTTACAATAAATTTCCGAAGAAATAAAAAAAATAAAAAAAATGTGGATTGGGTGTGTTGCACAACGAAAAAAGTTGTATTTTTGCAGCCTCAAACGAGAACGATGGGGCGTTAGCTCAGTTGGCTAGAGCGTTTGACTGGCAGTCAAGAGGTCGTGAGTTCGATTCTCATACGCTCCACTCTCAAAATCAAGCACTTACAAGGAAACTCGTGAGTGCTTTTTCTTTTCAGGTGACCTTATTGTGACCTTTTGTTTGACTTGTGTTGCTGTCCCTACCTTGTTGCGGCCAGGTGGTCCGCCTCCCGTATCAGTTTGCAGAGGGCAATGTTTTGCGATTCCTCATACTCTACATGATTGTTCTTCTTTGACTGTTCGTGCTCGCCCATGTGCCACCAGATAGCCATCTCCTCGTCATAGTTCAATGGCAAGGAGCATCCGCGTTTCAGAATATACATGGAACGCTTGCCGTGACCTTTATCTATATTGATCTGAATACGATGCGGTTGACCATTGACGGACACATATTGGTCGGACTTGCAGACGTCGTGCAGCAGTGAGCAGAGTATAACGCTCGTTTCGGGCAGTTTTGCCGTTTGGTTGAGTCGCATGGCCTCCTCATAGACTTCAAAAGAATGCTTTGCCAGTCCGCCCTCGAAATTGTTGTGATAGTTTACGGAAGCAGGGGCCGTGAAAAAGGCATTGCCTTCTAACCAGCGAATCACATTCTCGATGTTCTCACGGCCCGTAGAGCGGAGCAGCGAAGTAATCTTGTCTTTTGTGGGCACATCCGTGAGTCCCAATGCTTGCGCAAAGGAGTTGTCGCTTAAATTGCCGTTTGTGGCCAAGGCGAACTCGACGATTTCAAAGTGGTAGTTTTGCAGCAAGGTGCGGAACACACGAGCTACCACGTCCGACGGATTGCGGAAGGCGCCGCAGCCCCAGGCACCCAATATCAACACTTCAGTGCCTTGCCTGGCGGCCACATCGAGAATCCTTTTGATGCGGGAGGTGATTACGGCTTCATAATCGGTCGGGCGGATATCCATTCTATACATCTCCGGCGCCGCACAGGTGATGACATCCACTTTATACCAATCCTCCGTGTTCATCATTTGGGGACAAATCGGATCGGTGCGCTCGTCGGTCTTGAAAACGACCACCTCAGGCGTGTAAATCAAGTCGTCATTGCCCATATAACCGATTTCGTGTTCGTCAAATTGACGGGTATGTTTGTGGTAGAACGCATCTCCCATAGCTTGCAGACAAGGATACAGGGTGGAACAGCGGCAAAGAGACTCCTCCTGGGCACCTGCGTGAAACGGATCACCGCCAACGCTGTGATTGTTGGCGAAGTTCAGCACCGCAGCCTTCTTGCCCGCATATCCTTTGGCGGCCTCAAA